>NZ_JAUDEN010000020.1:0-60984 GCF_030373775.1 Bacteroides gallinaceum
GAAAACGCAGAAGGGAGATTGCGAAATTACTGAATGGATTATCTGGTATCTTGACTGTCTGCTCCGTTCTGTCGAGCAATCCGACGAAACATTGTCAAAGGTTCTTAACAAGGCCATATTCTGGCAAACCCATGCCGAAACAGTCCTGTCCGAACGACAACGCGAAGTCTTGAATTTATATTTGGACGGTTATCCCGGCAAACTGACGGCTAAGAACTGGGCAAAACGTGCAAAGGTATCACCTGACACGGCTGCACGTGATATAAAAGATCTGGTAGAGAAAGGCATTTTGATACCCAAGAAGGGGCGGGTTCGTGACGTATCCTACGGAATACGGTGCAGTGAGTCTATCCTCGTCATTCCCATGCCTGAAGATTTATAATTATTCATCATACAAGCAGAAAGGCTATGTGCGGTTTTGATGAACCTATGCCACACAACTGTTCCGCCTTTCTTTTATTTACTGCTCATATATGCTTCCCCGCAATTCTCCTGAAGCATATTCTCCATATCACTCGCCCGGTAAAGAATCTTACAAAAAAAAATCAGGAAAGCATTACGCTTTCCTGACCATATTCTCTATAAAATAAGAATGAACTGTGGTGTCTTCTCCAAGTTCCGGATGGAAAGAGGTGACCAGCATGTTCCGCTCACGAGCAGCCACAATGTGCCCTCCTACAGCAGACAAGACTTCAACTCCATCTCCCGCCCGTTCAATATACGGAGCACGGATAAAGGTCATCGGAATGCGCTTCCCTGCAAATTCGTCCTCCGTAAAGAAACTGCCTAACTGACGGCCGTAAGCATTACGCTTTACACAAATATCCATCAGCTGAAGAAAACGCCTGGAGTCGTTCTCCACATCTTTAGCAAGCAGAATCATTCCGGCACATGTTCCAAACACAGGGAGTCCTGCCCCTATCCTCTCACGCAGCTCACTCATCATATCCAAACTGTCCATAAGTTTGCCGATGGCAGTACTCTCGCCGCCCGGTATGATCAACCCCTCCATAGGCACACAGAGATCTTCTTTCTGACGTATCTGAAAATGCTCTACTCCCAATCGGCCGAGCATGGCTTCATGTTCTGCAAAAGCTCCCTGCAATGCCAATACACCTATTTTCAACATATCATTTACCTCTTTCGGCCATCAACAGAGTGATTTCGTCTTCATTGATTCCTACCATCGCCTCACCCAAGTCGGCAGAAACTTCCGCAAGCAAAGCCGCATCGGTATAGTTGGTGACGGCCTGCACGATAGCGCGCGCTCTCTTTTCAGGATTTCCTGACTTGAAGATACCTGAACCTACAAACACGCCTTCAGCTCCCAGCTGCATCATCAAAGCCGCATCTGCAGGAGTAGCCACACCTCCGGCTGCAAAGTTCACTACGGGCAACTTTCCGTTCTCATGCACATAACGCAGCAAGTCCAAAGGCACTTCAAGCTCTTTCGCTTCATTATACAGTTCGTCTTCAGCCAATGCCTGTATCCGACGGATATCACGCATCATGCTCCGCATATGAGTCACCGCCTGAATCACATCGCCAGTTCCCGGCTCCCCTTTCGTACGGATCATCGAAGCTCCCTCCGCAATACGGCGCAATGCTTCGCCCAGATTCTTTGCCCCGCACACAAACGGCACTTTAAACTTGGTTTTATCGATATGATACACCCCGTCAGCAGGAGTGAGCACTTCGCTCTCATCGATATAGTCAATTTCAAGCGCTTCCAGGATCTGAGCTTCCACAAAATGTCCGATACGGACTTTGGCCATCACCGGAATGCTCACTGCGTCTTGAATGCCTTTAATCATTTTAGGATCACTCATACGGGCAACTCCGCCAGCCGCACGGATGTCTGCCGGAATCCGCTCCAGCGCCATGACAGCTACCGCACCTGCCTGTTCGGCTATTTTAGCCTGCTCAGGGGTGGTTACATCCATAATCACACCACCTTTCAACATTTGAGCCAAGTTCTTATTCAGCTCATATCTTTCGTTTTTCATGACAAGAGTTATTTAAATTGATAAACGCCGCAAATATAGGGAAATATATTCCAGAATAACAAGCAAGAGATAAGAAACTTTGCAATCTCCCGACGAAAACAAGGAAGTTCCATCAGGCTCCTGCTTCGCCAAGGCGCGCCAGGACTGATTCCAGAATACATTTTCTATTTCACAAAACAAAAAGAGGGCGTGCCCCAGACACGCCCCCAGTATTTATCTGATTGAAATTGGCAATTACAATTTCGGACCAGCAGCAACCAAAGCCTTACCAGCTTCATTTCCTGTGAACTTAGTGAAGTTCTTGATGAAACGGCCAGCCAAGTCTTTAGCTTTTTCATCCCACTGAGCAGCGTCAGCGTAAGTGTCACGCGGGTCAAGGATCTTCGGATCTACGCCCGGCAATTCAGTCGGAACAACGAAGTCGAAGTACGGGATAGTCTTAGTCGGAGCTTTGTCGATAGAACCGTCCAAGATAGCGTCGATGATACCACGAGTATCGCGGATAGAGATACGCTTGCCAGTACCGTTCCAGCCAGTGTTAACCAAGTAAGCCTTAGCACCAACCTTGTTCATCTTCTTAACCAGTTCTTCTGCATATTTAGTCGGGTGCAGAGTCAAGAAAGCAGCGCCGAAGCAAGCAGAGAATGTCGGAGTCGGTTCAGTGATACCACGTTCTGTACCTGCCAATTTTGCAGTAAATCCAGACAAGAAGTAGTACTGAGCCTGTTCCGGGTTCAAGATAGATACCGGAGGCAATACACCGAAGGCATCAGCTGACAAGAAGATTACTTGGTGAGCGTGAGGACCTTTAGATACCGGCTTAACGATGTTGTTGATGTGGTAAATCGGGTAAGAAACACGAGTGTTTTCTGTTACGCTCTTATCAGCGAAGTCGATCTTACCGTCAGCAGCAACTGTAACGTTTTCCAACAGAGCGTCGCGTTTGATAGCGTTGTAGATATCCGGTTCTGATTCTTTATCCAGGTTGATAACTTTTGCGTAGCAACCACCTTCGTAGTTGAATACACCTTCGTCATCCCATCCGTGTTCGTCGTCACCGATCAATTTACGTTTCGGGTCGGTAGACAAAGTAGTCTTACCTGTTCCAGACAAACCGAAGAAGATAGCTGAGTCAGTTTCTTCCATGTTGGTGTTAGCTGAACAGTGCATAGAAGCGATACCACGCAACGGGTTGAAGTAGTTCATCATTGAGAACATACCCTTCTTCATTTCACCGCCGTACCAAGTATTCAGGATAACCTGTTCTTTAGTAGTCAGGTTGAATACAACAGCTGTTTCTGAGTTCAAGCCCAGTTCTTTGTAGTTTTCAACTTTAGCCTTAGAAGCATTGTAAACCACGAAGTCAGGTTCGAATGATTCCAGTTCTTCAGCTGTCGGGCGGATGAACATGTTAGTTACGAAGTGAGCCTGCCAAGCAACTTCCATGATGAAACGCACGCAAAGGCGAGTTGCAGGGTTGGCTCCGCAGTAACCGTCAACTACATACAACTTCTTGTTTGAAAGTTCTTTAGCAGCCAAGTCTTTCAATACGTTCCAAGTTTCAGTAGTAACAGGCTTGTTGTCATTTTTATATTCTTCAGAAGTCCACCATACAGTGTTTTCACTTGTAGCGTCTTTTACCAAGAATTTATCTTTAGGAGAACGACCTGTGTAGATACCGGTCATTACGTTTACTGCACCCAGTTCAGTTACCTGACCTTTTTCATAGCCTTCCAGACCAGCTTTTGTTTCTTCAGCGAACAATACGTCGTAAGAAGGATTGTGTACGATTTCTACGGTTCCATTGATACCGTACTTAGTAAGATCTAATTTTGCCATTTTTCAATTGATTAATTGGTTATTATATCAAATGTTTATTTGCATTTTTATTTATCAAGGCTTTACAAAGATGCTCAACAACATCTTCTATTTCCTTTTGGCGCTACAAAAGTAGCAGTTATTTTTTTATTCAAAGAACTTATTACTGAAAAAAATCCGTAATAATCCAAAGTTTTATACTTGTGTAACAAATTTGACAAATCCAGTTAGCAAATCAATTTTATTTCGTTTCTTTGCAGTCGGAAAAAACATCAAACCCTGACAATTTTATCAGTTGAAACACAATTATGAAAATCATCAATTTCAACACTCACAAATCGATTCTGAACCAGTTCCTGTCTGAACTGCGCGACGTGGACATACAGAAAGACAGCATGCGTTTCCGCAGAAATATCGAGCGCATCGGTGAAATCATGGCGTACGAAATCAGCAAGGAACTTTTATACGGCCCGAAAGCCATAAAAACTCCCCTGTCTACAGCCATCGAGAACGTGCCGGCCGAGCAGCCTGTAATCGCAACGATCCTTCGCGCCGGGATTCCGCTCCATCAAGGCTTCCTGAACTACTTTGACCATGCGCAGAACGCTTTTGTTTCCGCATACCGGAAATATACGGACGAAGAGCATTTCGACATCCACATCGAGTATATAGCTTCTCCACGCCTGGACGGAAAGACACTGATTCTTACTGACACCATGCTTGCCACGGGGGCATCAATGGAGTATGCTTACGAGGCCCTGCTGACCAAAGGACAGCCTGCCCACATCCATATCGCATCTGTCATAGCCAGCCAGCAGGCCGCAGAGCATATCCGGAAAGTGTTTCCGGAAGACAAGACCACACTGTGGTGCGGCACCATCGACCCTGAACTGAACGAACATGCATACATTGTTCCGGGACTTGGAGATGCCGGAGATTTGTGCTACGGAGAAAAAGAATAAAAAAGGCCTCGGCAGGATATGATTCCAACCCTGCCGAGGCTCTATTATCAGTTTATGCAAAACGACATATCACTCAACCGTAAAGCAATATACCATCAACGCCTTTTCATCTTTTGATTCAGGATTTGACTGCAGAACGCCATATTCTCCAGGGCCGGGATCAATGGACAACAAATAAGAACTTTCTCCATAACGCTTGGCCTGGTAATCAACCAGCTGCTCTATTCCGGAAGAGCTGCCTTTGAATGTGTTTATTTTTCCAATCTCGCAGCGTCTTTCCTTCTTCTTCTGTTCAAAGCGTATCAGCTGGATAAAAGAATTCGGATCCTGCCTGTTGTCAGCCGCCTTCACAATCAGCCTGTACGTGCAGCCGGGTTTGGCGACGCACGACGACGTAACGCCGTCCACATGGATTCTTGTTTTCACCGAGCCTATCCCTGTCAGATACAAAGAGGCACCCGCCTTCGACTTTATCTTGCCCCAGCTCTTTTCCAAAGGTGCAGCAACAGTGTCAGTGCCTGCAATGCTAAGCAGGTTGGTTTCGCCTATAAATTCAGGCTCATAAGGAAAGGATGAAACAGCCTGAGCCTTACCAGCCACAAACATTGCGGAGAGAGCCATAAATGCCAACAGTTTCTTCATCATAGCCATGCTTGTTTTGACAATAATCCTTGCATGCCGTCACTTCACCTCCCACGTGTCATTCGTGTCAAGCAGCTCGGCAAAAGTATGATAGTTCTTCTTTGCGGCAACCTCCTCAATCTGAGCTTCCACGGCTTCATCATAAGTCGGAGCCTCCACATCACGGATCACGCCTAATGCTATAGGGAAATCCGGACCTTCCATCAGAGCCAGCTTCAGCTGAAGCGTATGATCCTCGCAATGCGCATCGTGAACCAGAATATCCTTTTCGGTCACACCGTTCTCGCCCAGCTTCACCACTTTCAGGCCGAAACCTTCTTGAGCCAGTCCGTATTCCCGGTTCGGACCGAAAAGCATCGGCTTGCCGTGCTCCAGATAGATGGCATTCTTCTCGCGGTCTTCCTTCTTGGCCACTGCATTGTGCGTGCCGTCATTGAAGATGACGCAGTTCTGCAGCACCTCAACCACCGAAGTTCCCTTATGTTTCGCCGTCGCTTTCAATACTTCTACCGAAGGACCTCCGTCAACTGCCGCGCAACGGGCAAAGAAGCGTCCGCGCGCGCCGAAACAAAGCTCGGCCGGACGGAAAGGATCTTCCACGGTTCCGTAAGGAGAAGACTTGCTGACAAACCCGCGCGCCGAAGTCGGAGAATACTGCCCTTTGGTCAGTCCGTAGATGCGGTTGTTCAGGAGTACAATGTTAATGTCCACATTCCGGCGGATAGCATGAATGAAGTGGTTTCCTCCGATAGCCAGGCCGTCGCCGTCACCCGAAATCTGCCAGATGGAAATACCCGGGTTAGCCACTTTCGCCCCGGTGGCAATGGCGGCCGCACGCCCGTGAATGGTGTGCATCCCGTATGTGTTCATATAATAAGGCAAGCGCGAAGAACATCCGATGCCGGAAATCACCGCAATTTCATGGGGCGGCACTCCAATCTCTGCCAACGCTTTGTGAAAAGAGTTCAGAAAGGCATGGTCGCCACACCCCGGACACCAGCGTGGCTGTCCGAATTTATAGTCTGCTGCTGTATATTTCGTTTCGTTCATGATTAGTCCCTCCTTTATTTAAAATAGCTTGGAAAAAGCGTCCACCAGCTCCTGCACCACAAAGGGCTGTCCCTTCACCTGATTGAACTGATGCAGACGGATACCCTCCACCTTCATTCTCAGATAGCCGGCAAGCTGGCCCATGTTCTGCTCAGCCACCACAATATTCTTATAACGGCGCAGCACCTCTTCGGTGTTCTTCGGCAACGGATTGATAAAGCGGAAATGAGCAAGAGCCGCCTTCTTCCCCTGCGCATTCAACACGTCCATAGCCGAATGCAGGTGCCCGTAGGTTCCTCCGAAGCCTATAATCAGCAAATCGGCATCCGGATCTCCCTCCACTTCAAGCAAAGGTATGGCATCTGCGATTTTGGCCACCTTTTCGGCACGGAGCTGCGTCATCAGGTGATGGTTTTCCGGCTCTGTAGAAATAGCTCCCGTTTCGCTGCTCTTTTCCAGTCCGCCGATACGGTGCATGAATCCTTCCATGCCCGGCTTCGCCCAATAGCGGACACCCGTTTCCGGGTTGCGCATGAACGGCGTCCATGTTCCTGCCATGTCGGGAGTGACATACGGAGGGTTGATGGAGGGATACTCGTCCAGATCCGGCAGACGCCAGGCGGCAGAACCGTTGGCGATGTACGCATCGGTGAGCAAAACCACGGGAGTCATGTGCTCCAGCGCAATCTTGCAGGCAGTATAGGCGGCGTCAAAGCAGTCGGTAGGCGAAGAAGCCGCAATGACCGGCATCGGACTCTCGCCGTTGCGCCCGTAAAGTACCTGAAGCAGATCGGTCTGTTCCGACTTGGTGGGCAATCCGGTAGAAGGACCTCCGCGCTGCACATCCACAATCACCAGCGGAAGTTCGGTGATGACCGCCAGGTTCATCGCTTCGCTCTTCAGACAGATTCCGGGTCCCGATGTAGTGGTTACGGCCAATGCGCCTGCAAATGCCGCTCCCACGGCAGAAGAACATCCCGCGATTTCATCTTCACACTGCACCGTCTTAACGCCCAGCGACTTATGCTTGGCGAGCTCGTGCAGGATATCTGTAGCCGGAGTGATGGGGTAAGATCCCAGATAAAGCTGAAGCCCGGCTTTTTCCGCAGCAGCCATCAGGCCGTAAGCCGTAGCCTTGTTTCCGTTGATGTCCATATAGCGTCCGGGGCGCTTCTGTTCCTTGCTCGGCACCATATAGCTGAAAGACACGGAAGCATGTGTGTTTTCACCGAAGTGGTATCCGTCGTTGAGCACCTTGATGTTCGCCTCGGCGATGGCCGGTTTCCTGGCGAACTTCTCGCGGAGAAGCTTTTCGGCAATCGACAGGTCGCGATGGAAAAGCCAGCACACCAGTCCCAGCGCAAACATATTCTTGGTGCGGAGGATCGACTTGTTGTCCAGTCCGCTGTCCTTGAGGCTCTCCTTGCACATGGTGGTTATCGAAGCTTCAACCACTTCGTTCTTTATGCCGAGTTCTGAAAACGGATTTTCAAGCTCAAATTTCGCCTTTTCCAAGTCACGTTTCGTAAACGAGTCCGAATCGATGATAATGACAGCCTGCGGCTTGCAGAACTTGTATTGTGTCTTCAGTGCAGCGGGGTTCATCGCCACCAGCACATCGCACTTGTCGCCGGGCGTATACACCTTTCCCGACCCGATATGCACCTGGAATCCCGACACACCTGTCAGCGAGCCTTGCGGGGCACGGATGTCGGCCGGATAATCCGGAAACGTACTGATATCATTTCCTTCCGTAGCTGAAATGTTCGAGAACATGTTGCCGGCAAGCTGCATACCGTCGCCGGAGTCGCCCGAGAAGCGGACTACCACATCATCCAGCTCTTTGATTACATTTTCTTCTGCCATATTGTATTTTATTTTAAAGTTTACAAATCAACGAGCTACAAAAATGGCGAAGTTCCGGCAAAAAACAAAATAAAAAGGAAGTTATTTTACGCAATCAGTAACAGACTGATGCGATGAAAAGTTTTTTCTGCAAAACATTAGGCATATATCAACAAAAAGACGTACCTTTGCAAAAAGGCTCTGTAGTTCAACGGATAGAACAAGAGTTTCCTAAACTTTAGATAGGGGTTCGATTCCCCTCGGAGCTACAACAGAACACCCGTGCGGCGGATTCAGTGCCGTTATCCCATGAAAATGAGGCTCTTTTGCGTGACGATGCCCGCCGAACATCCAGTCCTTGCATGAAAGAAAGGCCGGGAAAACCGCGTCGAAAGGGCTCCGGCAGAATTGCTTTGGACAGAACATTTAAACTTGAAACAGAATGAAAGATGCCGTATTTCCGGACTGCCCGATACGAAATGTCCTTGCAAGAATCAGCAGCAAATGGTCGCTGCTGGTCATCTATACGCTCGACAGAACCGGCAAAGAAGCGGTGCGCTTCAAGGAGCTGCAACGCGCAATCCCCGACATCTCCCAAAAAATGCTGACCGTAACGCTCCGGACACTGGAAGAAGACGGCTACGTGACGCGGACCGTCTATCCGGAAGTCCCGCCGAGAGTTGAGTATGCGCTGACTCTACGGACGCGCTCGCTGCTTCCCCACCTCAATGCACTGATTGAATGGGCATCGGAAAACAAGGACGCCATAATGGAAGACAGAGAGAAGTCAGCCCGCAGCAAATGACACATCCCCCTGCACGCCGCATCGGAAAAACGAATCCGCGATGATTCGCTTCCGGCTCTATCCTGCGCAGAAAGACACAAAAAGCGCATTTTTCCTGACACTTTCCTTTTCATTTTTCCTCCATCTGGAGGCAAATCCTTAACAAATGCAAATGCCGAAGCCCCTCAGAAGCCCTATAAAGCGGGCAGACACCGGCGTTTCTTCCGAAAAACAACGGGACATTTCGTGTAAAACAACCCGCTATCTTCCGCAAAATGACGGGACATGCCGCATCAAATGACGAAACATTTTGCAGAAGGCTTCCCGAAACGTCTTTTCAGCCAACGAAAACGCATCCTTCCCTTACGGAACAGGCGTATATCAGCAGACGCGCAACCTGTCAAAAAAGACACCGGTACGCACCTGCACATCACACAAAGGAAGAGCATAAAGCCCCCAGCCGACAGAAAGACGCGGGAAGAGGCGCATGAAAAGCAATCCGCTTTTTCCGGTCAACTTCTCCCTGCAATTTTTCCGGGCAAGCCCTGATTCCATTCCGAATAAAAGATTCTCAGCCGTTCTTTTTGTCAATTTGTCAGAATGACACATTCACGCCATTCCAAACGATGCGGCGTATGACATGGACATAAGCAGAACTTAGAAACTGTTTTGAATTTCTCCAAAAAGTTTTTCTTGGCTTGATGTGTTCGTTTTCGTGTGTGCTTTGGGCTATTTTTTGGTCTTTTCCGCTTCTGTTCTTCGTCAGATAGCCCGCTATCTTCCTCATCACACAAACGGAAATGCCTCAAAAACTCATCCCAAATCAGCACACGATAAATTCAAAACAGTTTCTTAAAAAAGAAAGCGGCCCGCCTCTCCACCAAGGAAAAGCTGACCGCCTTTTTCCGTTTGCGGCAAGCAGCAAAATTACTTGCGCAGACCAAGAGCCTTAACGATCGCACGGTATCTCTCGATATCGCGATCCTTCAGATAAGTGAGCAACGCACGGCGCTTACCTACCAGCTTGGTCAAAGATCTTTCCGTTGTATAATCTTTTCTGTGGAGCTTCAAGTGCTCTGTCAGATGAGAAATACGGTATGAAAACAATGCTATCTGCGCTTCAGGCGAGCCAGTATCAGTGTTAGACTTTCCGTACTTTTCAAAGATTTCTTGCTTTTTAGCTGAATCTAAATACATAAATTTGACTTTAAATTATTTGTAACTTTAATTTTGCGGTTGCAAAGGTAAGGATAATCTTTTAAACGACAATGCTTTTTCAGAAAAAAGTAGTAACTTTGCGCGCAAATAATAGGTATAGTATGCAAGACATTAGAAACATTGCCATCATTGCCCACGTTGACCACGGAAAGACAACGCTGGTAGATAAAATGATGCTGGCGGGACACTTGTTCCGCAACGACCAGACCAACGGCGAACTGGTGCTGGATAACAACGACCTGGAGCGTGAAAGAGGTATAACGATTCTTTCAAAAAACGTTTCCATCAATTACAAAGGTACAAAAATCAACATCATCGATACTCCGGGACACGCCGACTTCGGAGGCGAGGTGGAACGTGTTCTGAATATGGCCGACGGATGCATCCTGCTGGTAGACGCCTTTGAAGGGCCGATGCCGCAGACACGCTTCGTGCTTCAGAAGGCGCTGCAAATCGGACTGAAGCCGATTGTTGTCGTCAACAAGGTGGACAAGCCCAACTGCCGCCCGGAGGAAGTATACGAAATGGTGTTCGACCTGATGTTCAGCCTCAACGCCACGGAAGACCAGCTGGACTTCCCCGTGCTTTACGGCTCGGCCAAGAACAACTGGATGGGCGAAGACTGGAAAACCCCTACCGGAACCATCGAACCGCTGCTTGATGCAATCGTAAAATACATTCCGGCTCCGCACCAGCTGGAAGGAACTCCCCAGATGCTGATTACCTCGCTCGACTACTCCTCGTATACAGGACGTATCGCTGTAGGACGCGTACACCGCGGAACCATCAGCGAAGGAATGAACATAACGCTGGCAAAACGCGACGGACGGATGCTCAAGACAAAAATCAAGGAGGTACACACCTTTGAAGGACTCGGACGCAAGAAGGTGCAGTCTGTTTCATCGGGTGATATCTGTGCCGTCATCGGAGTGGAAGGCTTCGAAATCGGCGACACCATCTGCGACTTTGAAAATCCGGAACCGCTGCCGCCGATCGCAATCGACGAGCCGACCATGAGCATGCTGTTCACCATCAACGACTCTCCGTTCTTCGGCAAGGAGGGCAAATATGTGACTTCACGCCACATTCACGACCGCCTGATGAAAGAGCTCGACAAGAACCTGGCGCTGCGCGTACGCAAGACCGAAAACGAGGACGGCAAATGGATCGTTTCAGGACGAGGTGTGCTTCACCTTTCGGTACTGATCGAAACCATGCGCCGCGAAGGCTATGAGCTGCAGGTAGGCCAGCCGCAAGTAATCTTCAAGGAAATCGACGGAGTGAGATGCGAGCCGATTGAAGAGCTGACCATCAGCGTGCCCGAAGAATTCTCCAGCAAGATGATTGATATGGTAACCCGGCGCAAAGGCGAAATGGTTTCGATGGAAACGCAGGGCGACCGCGTGAACATCGAATTCAACATTCCGTCACGAGGAATCATCGGCCTGCGCACCAACGTGCTGACCGCATCGCAGGGAGAAGCAATCATGGCGCACCGCTTCAAGGAATACCAGCCGTATAAGGGCGACATACCGCGCCGCACCAACGGATCGATGATTGCCATGGAAGGCGGAACAGCATTCGCATACGCCATCGACAAGCTGCAGGACCGCGGACGCTTCTTCATCTATCCGCAGGAAGAGGTATATGCCGGACAGGTAGTGGGTGAACATGTACACGAAAATGACCTGGTGGTCAACGTAACCAAATCAAAGAAGCTGACCAACATGCGTGCTTCGGGTTCGGACGACAAGGCCCGCATCATCCCTCCGGTGGTATTCTCTCTGGAAGAGGCGCTCGAATATATCAAGGAAGACGAATACGTGGAAGTAACTCCGAAGAGCATGCGTATGCGCAAAATCATTCTGGACGAAACAGAACGCAAACGCGCGAACAAGAACGCATAACAAGCCGTCATAAAAAAGAATCGAGGCGCGCAAGGGAAAAACACTGTCCTTGCGCGCCTCTGTCTTTTCAGCCCAGGATGTCACCGCCCGCGATACACCAGCTCGTTCGAGCTCATCCGCTTCATGTACTGCTGTATGATTGACTTCAACTGATTTTCCATCATTTGCAATGTATCTTGGGGCATTGTCTGCTTCACATCATCCTGCATCAGCGCATCTGTACGGAAGCGATAGGCATGGGTCACGCTCGTCCCGTCAAACTGAATCAGATAGTCGCCCTTAAGAAACTGGTATACATCGCTTGCCGGAAGATAATTCACTGCATATTTGTCTGCAGCAGATGTGTGAAAGATGTCCTGTCCGAAAGCCACATACGGCTGGTCGTACCCTAGCAGGCCCAGCACTGTCGGCATGATATCAATCTGCTCGGCAATCTTCTCTCGATCCAGTCCCCGAAGCTCCGGCATTCCCGGCGCATAAAAGATGATCGGCACCTTGTAGTATCCCAAATCCGTCACATAATCCGGATAACTGTTACCGCTGGTATGGTCGGCTGTAATGACAAACAGGGTATTGTTGAACCAAGGCTGCCTTGAGGCCTTTTCAAAGAAACGCTTGAGAGAGTAATCCGCATAGGCAATCGTTTCAAACAACGGATCCTCGCCCGTGGGAAATACCCCCTTATAACGCTCTGGAAGCACAAAAGGCCCATGCGAAGACGCCGTAAACACAGATGTCACAAAAGGTTCTTCCATTTCTGACATGCGGTCGCAGTAGAACTGCAAGAACTCTTCGTCCCATATGGCCCAGGTTCCGTCGAAGTCAGCATCTCCGTTATAGTTCGGGTCCTCATTATATTCCGTACGTCCGAAATACTTCTGGAAGCCGACAGCGCGGGCAAAGGCTTCGAACCCCATCGACCCGTTCATCGCCCCGTGAAAGAAAGCAGACGTATATCCCTTGTGCCTTGTCAGCTCTCCGGCCACACTTGACACATCATTCAATGCGGATGGCGTCAAAAAGAAAGGCTCTACAAAACTAGGAATAGAGGAAAGCACCGACGGCATCCCGTCAATGCTTTTGCGCCCGTTACTATAAGAATACTCAAATGTGACACTCTTCGTAAGCAAAGAATCAACAAAGGGAGTATATCCTTTATAATGTCCGTCTTCAAGCTGAGGATTCAATGATCCTACATGTTGCTTGCTGAAGCCTTCCCAAATGATCACCGCCACATTCATCGGACGAAATGAGACAGAATCAGCAGGCATATGGATGGGAGCGAACAGAGCCTCCGCTTCAGACTCCGGCAAGTAATCCGGAACAACAAATGACTTCTTGTCCAACGTTCTGAACACTGAAAAAGGCGTATTCAACACCAGACCTGCATCTTGAGCTCTGTTAACGTATTGATTGGCATTGCTGAGCGTGATGGGGCGTGTAGCAGTGGTCATTCCGCCTCGCATCCCAAACACCGTAAAAGGAACAGCAACAAGCAAAGCCGCCGTTTGAACTATATAATAAGCCAGCTTGTTACGCACCGGAAATACTTTGGGAGAACGATACAGCTTATAAACGGCGAAAGCCAGAACTGCCGCCAAAAGGACCAGATACCAATAGGCGACAAACTCATCCATAAATATAGATGCGATATTGCTGCCCTTCTCATGCTGAAACTCCTGAAGCACAGACATCGTGGTGCGTCGGCCGGTGAAACGATAATATACGCAATCTATCAGGTTCGTGATCAGGAAGAATGTGTTGGCTACCGTAAATATCCAGCGGACCACTTTATAAAAGGCTGCATTTTCTTTCCAATGGAGGGGAAAAAGAAACAGAAAGATAAACAAAGCATTGCTATAAAGAATGGCGCTCGTATCAAAAATAATGCCAGCCCCAAACAGACTCAATGCGTAGCTGAAATTCATATGCCCGCTGAATGTGTCCCAGTTGACCAGCAAAAATACCAGGCGGCACAATGAATAACAGATATAGATCAACAACAGATTCCATACCAATGTCAGTACATTCGAAAAAACATCCTTTTTCATATTTCCACTCCTTTCAGGTTGAATTATAAGGCTACAAAAGTAATTATATTTTGAATAACTTCGTATATTTGCCTCTCTAAACTGAAGAATATGAAAACAAAGCGACTGATCAGAACAGGCATAGCCGTCATTATCTTGGCAGGGCTCGGCATTTGGATAAATTCCCGTTGGGATGCCTGGTTCAGAAATCCCGAGGAACCGCCTTATGCTCCGCTAAAAGAGCCGGGAAGAATCATGCTGACATTCGGCGACAAAGACCAGCTATCCCGCAATATAAGCTGGCAATGTGATTCGACGGTTGCAGATTCTTCGTTTGCAGAGCTGGCAGATACTTTAGCAAAAGATACAATGCGTGTTGCGGCACAAGGTGAAATATTCCAATCACGAAGCGGCAAAGCGGCCTATTATGTGGCCCGACTGCGCAACCTGAAACCTGACTGTTATTACAGCTATCGGGTATGCACCAACGGGATATACTCTGAATGGCATAACTTCCGCACCCACAACCTGTCGACAAAGAAAGATTTCTCATTCATCTATACCGGCGACGTACAGGATACAATCAATGGAGTTGCCAACCAATATCTGAAAACGGCATTGGCACAACACCCCCAAACCGAATTCTTTGTTTTTGGAGGGGATTTGACCGAACGCCCCATAGATGCTTATTGGCAGGAAACGTTCGACGGCCTGGACTCCATCCGCCAGCACTATCCCGTTGTAAACGTAACCGGCAATCATGAATACCTGAAATACGTTATCCGCAAATTGGAGAAACGCTATTCACTCGTCTTTTCTTATTTTTTGGACTCCATGATCGGGGAGAACCAAGTATATACCTTGAAATATAACAATATGCAGTTCTTTCTGCTCGACAGCAACAGGGAACTTCCTTATCTATGGACACAAAGGCAATGGCTGAAAGAAGAACTTGAAAAGAGTGATGCACAATGGAAGATTGTCGTACTGCACCACCCTCTTTACTCTATCAAAGGAAAACATAACAACATGATGCAGCGCACCATGTTCAATTCGCTGATACAAAAATACCACGTCGATCTCGTACTCCAAGGACACGAACATGCCTACGCAAGGATGACCATGCATGATGAAAACGGGAAAGCCACAACACCGGTCTATACAGTCAGCCACTGCTCGCCTAAAAGTTATCGGATTGACTTTGACGGACGTTTCGACAAGTTTGGCATCGAAAGCCGCTTCTACCAATATGTCCGTGCGCACGGCGACACATTAAGCGTCAATGCCTACCGTTTCCCCAGCGGAGAACTGTATGATTCATTAGACATTGTAAAGAACGCGTCGGGCACATCCATTATCGATAACGGCAAAAACATTCCGGAATACCTGGAATTCAAATCGAACGGAAGCGAGAAAGATTGCAGGTATATGGAACGGATAAACAAGTATAAACAAAACAAGATATAGGAACGGCAAGACACGACGAAACCAGAAGGACAAAACAAACATGTCATTTACACCATCAATGTATGACATTCTTAGGCAAAGCACAACATGTGTTGGTTTCTGAAAATATTCAAAGTGTTTTGACAACCGGCTTCTACAAACAACGCTTTACCTCCAGACAAACAGTCCTTTCCTGAAAGGCTTATCTAATGCCAAACGCCATGAAATAAAGAGGCTTTCATAACAGAAAAGTCCAAAGATTTTGTATTTTTGCTAACAGAAAATAAATTAGGGCCTATGGAACTTTCCATGTTCTGGCAAAACATATATTTCCTATTACACCTAAAGACAAAACTGCATATGCAAAGTTTGCTCTATACTTGGATGTCTGGCAAAAAATGGCAATCATATTTTTGAAAGAATAAAGTCATGAGAATAAAATTTATACGAAAAATAAAGCAACGCATCAATGACATCAAAAATGTCTGTAGTGTAGCAGGATTACCATATGTTTATGAAATGGTTATCATACCTCATTGGGGAAAGAAGAAAGATAAGCTAGCGCGTTGCTGGAGAAAGCATGAAGCTATCATAAACTTTTTGGAAAAAGAATATGCAACCTTGATAAAAAAATACAGTCTGTCGGTCCAATCAGTTTCTCACCCCATAATCGCCAAAAAGGAAGCGCCCATATGGGTTTGCTGGTGGCAAGGTGAATCACAAATGCCTCCAATCGTACGGTCATGTTATCAATCCTTACTTGAAAATGCCGGTGAACATCCCGTACACCTCATAACAGAAGAAAGCATTGATCAATATATTCAAATACCCACATACATTTTACAAAAGGTAAAGAAAGGCAACATTTCATTTACACACTTTTCTGACATAATCCGCATGGCTCTTCTATATGAGCATGGAGGTTTATGGCTAGATGCCACGATCTATGTCAGCAGACCTCTGAAGGATAAAATATTTGACAGCCCATTGTTCTCTGTAGCCCCCAATATCGACACAGAGCTTGTATCTCAAGCCAAATGGAGCGGCTTTCTCCTTGGAGGATATCCTCAGGAACCATTATTCGGCTTTGTCCGTGACTTTTTCTTCGAATACTGGAAAAAAGAGAACAGGCTCATAGACTATTTTCTGATAGACTATGCTATATACATAATCAGACAGAACTCGCCTTATATCAACGTTCTGTTAGAATCAATTCCCAAACATTATAAGATATTCGATATGGAACAAAATCTGGACAAACCATATGACAAAGAATATTTCACACAATTATGCCATCAACAAACATTCCACAAGCTCAACTATAAAATAAAGTATACAACATATACGGCAGATCATAAACAAACCATCTACGGATATCTGATAAAAGATATTCCATAAAAAGATCAGGCTCTATGTTCTAATCGCTGTCTATTTTTACGTTTTATCTTCATCAACAAAGAGGAAGGAACAATGCTATCTGCCAAATGCTTGACTGCATATGAGATGGTTTTATTCAAGAGCGACAGTTTCCATTTCAACGTATGATCAATCCCCCGAATGCGTGCGCACTCACGCTTCACATCCAATTTATGCACAGAGGACACTCCTTCTATCGCTTCGCACAGCGAAACGTCTACCGGAATATATTGCATCCGCCCTCCTCTTTGATATAAGTTGTAAATAAAATGATAATCAGCAGCCAGGCGATAAGAGAGATCAAACGGATGAGCTTTCATTTCCTCCGTATCTGCAAACATCGACTGATGACATGCCGGCATAAGCTTTGGAGTTACTTCAGGTATATTTCCTTTAGCCGGAACAATCGCATAGGATTTCTGACGCAAAGTGTCACCATACACAACTTTCGTATTTGGATGGATCTCAGCAGCAAATAAACGGGCTATTGCCTCTCCATCCACAAAAATGTCCCCTGCATTCATAAAATTAACCCATCTCCCGGAAGACAAACAGACTCCTTTGTTCATAGCATCAAATATCCCCTTGTCAGCTTCTGACAGCCAACGCAATTTGATACCTTTCTCTCTAAATAAAGGCTCAATTGACAATATTACATCAACAGTCTTATCCGTTGACTTACCGTCAATCAAAATATATTCCAAAGGACGGTATGTCTGTTCCAACACACTTTCCATCGTCCGGGCAAGTGTCTTTTCCACATTAAAACAAACCGTTACGATTGATATCAGATCTCGTTGCATAAATATTTTCTATATTTCGGTTTAGCCAATTGAAGCGCATAAAGCAATCTGTCAACCATTCGCTTCACTTTATATAAAAAAGGTACGTCCGGCCGTTCCCCTTTCCATGGAGTCATGTCAAGATAATGAAAATACAATCCTTTATAAGGGTGCTGGGACTTGTATTGCCATGGTTTCTTTCCTCCTGTGTAATGGACAATTACCGGATGAAGCAGTTCTTTCTCCAAATCCGGAATGGCTTCGGGACGAATCCTGCGTTTCCTCCGCAAGAATCCATCCTGCACATTGTAGCGAAAAGGAAGAAAAAGCTTTTTGTCATGAAGCAATGCATTCAGCACATCCTGATCATTAAAAACGAGTTCACTCATATGCTCTGAGATATATTTCTCCGCCACCTTCTGGAACTGGATATTCCGCCAATATTCCAGATTAACCAATAATACTCCAGCATTGAAATACGAAAATGAAGAAGCATAATGCAAGCGTTCATAATTGTCCGGTTTTCCACTCCACATATCCTCCACACAACCTGCCGCATAATCAGTAATGTCTGTACTCCAAAGTTCCTTTATCGAACCGTTCACAATCAGATCACAATCCAAATAAAGAACCTTGTTTATAGAACGGGGCAAAATGCTCTCCAAGAAAATACGATAATATGTAGCCAGCGAGATGTGGCTCTCTCCATAAATGGAACATCCTTCCAACAAGGCATTTCCTGTTTCATAAACAAACAAGGTCTGGTGATACCGGCCTTCAATCCAATCATGTAATATTTTCTTAGAGTCATCCGGCAGTTCCGAGGCGATTACATGGATATGAAAAGATGAATCCGCATTGTTTTCAAACAAAGAAGTCAGCATAACCACGCAATACTTCACATACGAAGCATCAATATTGCAAGCTACATGTATAATTCCTTTCTCCATTCTCTCAAAGCTTAACTTCCGACAAAGCCTTTCTTATATAGTATCCAGCAGACAAGCGTTCGCTTATCACTGCCACATTCCGTTTCATTACAGCATATTGTTCGGAGGTCAATCCTTCCAGCACACTGTCCAGTTCCGCCAATGAAGCAACACAGATTCCGATCCCGTTATTACGGACAAAGGCTGCCAGAGCCGCCTGGTCCCATATAATGACAGGAAGTTCACACCGGATATACAACGATGTCTTGTGGGGGTTGTTATACTTCAGATATTCCCCAAAGTCACCCGTACATGCATCTACAGAGAATCCGTCCCAAACCAGTCCGAAATCTCCCTGAGCCGTAGCGATTAAATCATCCGAACGAACAAAACCTTTATAGACAAAACGTGTTTTCCCCTGAGCCTTATCCAGTTCAAAACCGTTTCCATAAAGATTGAAGCGAAACGAATGCACATACGCTCCCACTTCATACAGAAACGTATTTTTACGCAAGCTCAATGCACCGGCATAAACCACTTCATAAGGTTTATGAACTATCCCGTGCGGGAGAGCCTTTGTTTCTGACAAGTAATCAAATATTTCAAGCTCTCCGACCGGCACCTGGCATCCTTTTTCTATCAGCCAACGTTTCATGCTCTCATTATGCGCAATAATATAATCACCATGACTTAAACGACGTATTTCCTGACCAACAGTCAATTTTTTGCGTCTAAAGCTTCCCAGGTCATGGATCACAACCACCACTTTCGCTCCCCGGAAATGAGCCATACGGCATACAAACGTGAAATATTTTTTCAACGGATACTGCAACACCAGACGGTCGCCCTTTCTCAACGAGAAAGGGGCCTTCAAGACGCCTGCCAATGTTGCCAGAAATGCCAATACAGAATTGGTATACCGGGTCTGCCTGAAACCGACATTCACAAAGCCATTCTCGGCCATAATACGCTCTATGTCCGTTTTGGCCTTGTTGCCGGCTCCGTCAACTCCCTTATAATTGCGCGATAAATAACAATTCCTCATAAAAAGAGATTACAACTCTGTTTTACATAAAGCCAAGGCTGCCGCCACTGTATCGTCCATGTCTGCATAAGTATATTGAGCAAGCCGTCCTCCGAACAGCACATTCGGAACAGATTCCGCCAACTGCCGATAATCTGCATAAATCCGGCTGTTCTTTTCATCATTAACCGGATAATAAGGTTCTTTTCCCGGAGCAAAACTATCAGGATACTCATAAGTGATTATCGTATGAGGCTGCTTCCCGAACTCAAAATGCTTGTGTTCTATCACGCGGGTATAAGGAATCTCACGCTCGGTATAGTTCACAACCGCATTCCCCTGAAAGTTCTCCATTTCCAGACGCTTTTCCTCAAAACGAAGACTGCGGTACTCCAGATGACCGCAACGGTAATCAAAGTATTCATCAATGCAGCCTGTAAACAGCGTTTTTTCAGCAACGCCATCCAGCTCTGCCCTGTTCTTGAAATAGTCTGTGGCAAGACAAACCTCCGTATCGCCAAGCAAAGCATCTATCAGCGCATTGTATCCGCCAATGGGAATGCCTTGGTAGGCATCATTGAAATAATTGTTGTCGAAAACAAAGCGGAACGGCAAACGTCGGATAATGAATGCCGGAAGTTCTGTAGCCGCACGCCCCCACTGCTTTTCGGTATATCCCTTTATCAGCTTCTCATAAATATCCTTTCCACACAGTTTCAAGGCCTGTTCCTCCAGATTGGCGGGCTCCGCGATGTGAGCAAACTCTCCGCGCTGCTCTTCGATCTTAACCTTTGCCTTTGCCGGAGTCGTAACGCCCCATAACTGATAGAACGTATTCATGTTGAAAGGAAGATTGTACAGCTTGTCACCGTAACGTGCCACCGGCGAATTGGTATAACGGTTAAACTCCACAAAAGAATTCACATAATTCCACACCTCCTTATTGTCGGTATGAAAAATATGCGCCCCGTATTTGTGCACATGAATTCCGTCCACATCCTCACAGTAGATGTTTCCTCCCCGATGATGGCGTTTGTCTACCACAATGCAAGACTTGCCTGCCCGTTTCGCTTCGCAGGCAAACACCGCGCCGAACAAGCCGGCGCCTACAATCAAATAATCATATTTCTTTTTCATAAGTCTTTGATTTCAATAAACCTTCAAGCATTCCATGTACAACATCATCGCGCATACGCATTATTCCACACAAACAAATCTTCGTATAGGACCGCATGACGAGGCTTGAATATCCTTAAGATATCCCACACCTCAGATGTTGTCTTCATAAGCAACAATTTCTTGCCGTATTACAAATATAAAAAGAATAATGTTATCAAACAAAAAAATACGTATCTTCATCAAAGTAAAATGTTTGATTCTAGGAATATACAAGAATGCAGAGCTTTTCTCCAAGAAAGATTTTACGATTTCCCGCCTGGCAACACCTGCAACGCCATGGTAAATTCTGCATCCCCAGACTAGAGATACAAATCTCCAGGCTGAAGATTTATATCTTCAGTTTGAAGATGCATATATCCAAACTGAAGACTGACTTTTGCTCCTCGTACGCACAAACCCATTCTGATAAACAGGCTCATAAAAAGCGTAAAAAAACAGTTTATATTTTGTTGAACAAAAAAATACAATTATCTTTGAAAAAACAAACACATCCTGCATTGACGCAACAAACCGCTTACTCAAAGCATATGGCAGCCAATGCAGATTCAGTGACGATTTTTGAAACTGCGAATAATGAAAGTTATAATAAATGCCCAATATAAGCATCTTACTGATTTCATCAAGAATCTGCCTGAAGCCTTCGGAAAAGAAGGAGAAACCCTATACCAAGGAAGGAATTTAATAAAAGCATTCACTGTACAGGGAACTGAAATTGTAGTAAAACATTATAAACGCCCTAACTTTGTCCAAAAAATAGCCTATAGATGGTTACGCCCATCAAAAGCACAGCGTGCCTACATTTTCGCTTTACGGTTAGCCTCGATGAATATCGATACACCAGAAGCTATAGCCTATATAGAAAAACAACGATTTGGACTATTCCAAGATTGTTGGTTCGTATCTGCAAGATGCCATGACGAGCCATTGTTTCCGGTTCTCGTAGAAAGGCCTGATTACGATCAAGAACTGGTAAAATGTTTCGCACAATATTTGGTCAAGTTACATCTGAAAGGTTTTTTACACGGTGATTTAAATTTGGCAAATATTCTGTTCAGGAAAGAAAATCAAACATTCCATTTTTCTGTAATTGACATAAACCGCTCCAAGTTCATCAAGCACCCCTCTCCAAAAGAATGTCTGCGAAATCTTATGCGAGTAACACACCGCATTGACTTGCTTCGCAACATTGTTACCGCTTATGCAGAAGAAAGGCAATGGAATGCTAAAGAATGTTGCTGCAAAGTAGAACATTTCTTACATGAATTTGAACGCAGACGTGCTCGAAAATACAAATGGAAAAAAATGTGCAACAAATAAAACCTCTGCCTATGCTTCTAGTGAAAGTGATTATCCCTGTATACCGCCCAATATTATCTCCAATGGAAAAAGCCTCCATTCTGGAAACAATAAATGTATTACATCGCTATCCAATCATAATACTACATCCTGAAGGAATGTCTATGGCCAACATTCCCGGAAAAGGCAAAGTTAATTATATGCCTGTCAGCGATACATGGCTAGGAGTTCGAAATGGCATAGCCGGCTATAATCAGATGATGCTCTCACGTGAGTTTTATCAACTCTTTAACGATACAGAATACTTGCTAATCTGCCACACTGACGCATGGATCTTTCGAGATGAACTAGAAGACTGGTGCAAAAAAGGATATGACTGTATCGCTGCTCCATGGGTTAAACGACCTGTCTACACTTTCCCTATAATCAAACAGTACATGAAACTGCTGGCAAGATACAAAGCCCATAAAGGAATATTCTGCCGACAGCAACTTTATGGAAAAATAGGAAATGGAGGCTTGTCGCTGAGGAGAACAAAAGCTTTTATAGAAGCCTGCACCAGCTATGCAGAAGAAATTAAGGCCTACAAAGGACAAAAAAAACATTATTTTAATGAAGATGTTTTTTGGGCAACCATACCAACAGAATTCAACTATCCTACAGAAGAAGAGGCTTTGCGCTTTTCTTTTGACAGGCATCCCGACTATTGCATGAAACTCAATGACAGGCAGCTTCCTTTCGGATGCCATAGCTGGACAAAACCGCGAATGTACCGATTTTGGAAAAAAATCATCAATTGGCAAAAACTGTTATGACAACCTCTTACATTATACCATCATGAACTTATTCAAATGCTTCAAGAACTCATGTGTTTCCCTATACTATTTCATGCGAGAACAATACAATCCGCCAACCATCAAAGAAGGGAAACAAGTACCTATAATCATCAATAACTTTAACCGACTTACGACACTATGCAAACTCATTGACGCATTAGAACTTCGTGGCTATAACAATATTTACATCATAGACAATGCCTCAACTTATCCGCCCCTACTTGAATATTACAAGACATGTCCCTATAAAATATTTTTCCTGAAAGAAAACCTCGGATTCAAAGCTCTGTGGAAATCCGGACTGAATAGGCAGTTGTGTAAAGATTATTTTATCTATACCGATTCAGATGTAGTACCAGCCTCATACTGCCCAGAAGATTTTATCGATTATTTTTTAGCACAGTTGAAAAAACATCCTTTTGCACGCAAAGTCGGCTTTTCTTTACGCATTGACAATTTACCCGATTTTTATGCACATAAGAGCGAAGTCCTTCGAACAGAGAACGTCTATTATAGAAACTTGAAAGATGGATTATATCGAGCACCTATCGACACAACATTTGCCCTTTACCGACCACGGATAGGACTAAGCAGAAGTCGCAGCGTAGAGTCTTACCGTACAGCATATCCCTATCAAGCTGAACACCTGCCATGGTATGTAGATTCATCCAATGTGTCCGAAGAAGAACAATATTATATATCCCATTGCCAACATATTACCTCCTGGACTGCAAAAGCAGGACAATGAAAAATATGCAGTCTGATAAAATCTTGAGAAAGATTGTCATAGATAACGCATCTTTCCGGAACATTTTCGCATTTATGCAAACGATTCCGGAAGGATCTACTCAGCCATCCAATTTCATTCAACCTTCCGGCTCCTTTTTTTGTCATGATAATGAAAATACACCAAACTACCCAGCGCAATGATTATCACCATCACAGAAATAACTATTGTTCCCATTTTAATTATCCTCCTTTTTATCTTTAAGCAACGTCAGCCCCGTTGCTAACGTGATCAGAACAGCTAGAACAACCAATCCATACATATACCATGCCCATTCATCCATACCACTAAACAGTGAAGCAAGCAACACTGCTGTAGTCATATACTTTGCAATATCTAAAAACCACTTTCCTAATTCCTTTTTCATGTAAAATACACATTTCAGTTTTCAATATCACCTATCTACAAAGATACGAAAAAAACAACAATTTCCAACTATTTACTTGCGTTCCTCTTTCTTCTCCTCACTCTGCCTGCGCTCCCATTCTTCCTTTGTCCGTTTCCATCGGTTATGAGTCCAAAGCCAATAGGCAGGTTCACGCCGGATCATCTCTTCCAGCAAAGCTGCATAACGGTCTGTAAGTTCATAATCCGGATACTCTTCGGGAGATACCGTTATCCGCTTCAGGTCGCAATGATAATATCCCCGCTTTATCCGCCTGACATCAGCAAAATAGATGACGGCTCCCACTTGTTTTCCAATCTGTTCCGTTCCGATAAAGAACGAAGTGTCGCGGTGGAGAAAAGGAGTCCAGTGGTGTATGCTGTTCCATTTGGGTGCCTGATCAGCTATGAATCCGATCATTGTAAGCTGCTTCTGACGCTTCAACGCAATGATGCGCCGGAGCGTGTCCTTCATCGGGATGCACTCTCCCCCGAAACGGCTCCTCATATAGAGGAAAAGCCTGTCAAAGGTCTTGTTGTATAGAGGATGGTAAATCTGGCTGCTATGGATCTGCGGAGGATACCAGTATGCCAACGATGCAATCCATTCCCAGTTGCAATAGTGGCCCAAATAAATAAATCCGAAGTTCTTTCCTGTCTGTTCCAGATCAGACGCCATCGCATCGGCGCCGGAAAACGTCATGCGCTTCATTATCTGTTCTTTCGACATGGAAAAAAGTTTGATGTTTTCCATTGCACAATCACAAAAGAAACGGTAGAACTTTTTTTCGATGCGGATAATCTCCCCGATACTTTTTTCGGGAAACGAAGCGGTCAGATTCTTGCGGACAACCTTCCTGCGGTAGCGTACCAGATAGTAAAGGGGCACATATAAAACATCAGATACGACATACAGCAGACGCAAAGGAATCAACGAAAGAAGATACCAGCCGCAAAAAACAAAATAATATAATAACTTCATGGAGGATGCTTAAATTACGTTTCAGTAGCAAAACTACAAAAAAATCCATTACCTTTGTAAATTATTAAACATTCCGTTCTACCACATGAAAGAATTTTTCCAACTGATGCGGCGGTTTGTATCGCCTTATAAAAAATATCTGGGCTGGTCTATCCTGCTGAACATTTTGTCGGCGGTATTCAACATCTTCTCGTTTTCGCTGCTGATTCCAATACTGAACATCCTTTTCAAGACCGGAGAAAACGACAAAGTATACCGTTTCATGGAATGGGGAAGCGCAAGCGCGAAGGACGTGGTCATGAACAACTTCTATTACTACACCACCCAACTGATTGAAAATTTCGGACCGGCAACTACACTGCTCTTCCTCGGCCTTTTCCTCGGCTTCATGACCATGCTGAAAACAGCCTGCTACTTCGGCTCGTCAGCCATCATGATTCCGCTGCGTACAGGAGTAGTAAGGGATATCCGCCTGCTCGTCTACAGAAAAGTGGTGGAACTGCCCTTGGGATTTTTCTCCGAAGAACGGAAAGGGGACATTATCGCACGTATGAGCGGGGACGTCAATGAGGTAGAAACTTCCGTTACCAGTTCGCTGGACATGCTGCTCAAGAATCCGATTCTGATTCTTTCTTATTTTGCCACACTGGTTATAACCAGTTGGCAACTGACCCTGTTCACGATTCTGGTATTGCCTTCCATGGGCTGGCTGATGGGCAAAGTGGGCCGTGCGCTGAAACGTCAGTCGCTCGACGCGCAAAACCGCTGGAGCGACACCATGTCGCAACTGGAAGAAACCCTAGGAGGATTGCGCATCATCAAGGCATTCATCGCTGAAAAGAAGATGACCAGCCGTTTCGAGAAATGCTGCAACGACTACCGTGACGCGGTCAACAAGGTGGCTATCCGCCAGTCATCAGCCCATCCGATGAGTGAATTCCTCGGGACACTGCTCATCGTAGCCGTTTTGTGGTTCGGAGGTTCGCTGATCCTTTCAAACAACGCTCCGATTGACGCTTCTACCTTTATTTTCTACATGGTCATTCTCTACAGCATTATCAACCCGCTGAAAGAGTTCTCAAAGGCAAGCTACAATATTCCGCGAGGACTGGCTTCCATGGAACGCATCGACAAGATCCTGAAAGCAGAAAATCCGATAAAGGAAGCGGAGCATCCGAAAACGCTGAGCGACCTGAATGAAAAAATAGAATTCAAGGACATATCTTTCAGCTACGACGGGAAAAATGAGGTGCTGAAACATATCAACATAGTAATACCGAAAGGCAAGACCATCGCACTGGTAGGACAGTCCGGGTCAGGAAAATCCACCCTTGTGGATCTTCTTCCCCGTTATCACGACGTGCAAGAAGGCGAAATAACCATCGACGGGACAAACATCAAAGACCTTCGCATCCACGACTTGCGGAGTCTGATCGGCAATGTAAACCAAGAGGCGATCCTCTTCAACGATACATTCTTCAACAACATTGCCTTCGGTGTAGAGAATGCAACCATGGAACAAGTGATAGCAGCAGCAAAAATAGCCAATGCACACGACTTTATCATGGAAAAGCCCGAAGGATACAACACGAACATCGGCGACCGTGGAAGCAAGCTCTCGGGAGGCCAGCGCCAACGCATCAGCATCGCACGCGCCATTCTCAAGAATCCTCCGATACTCATTCTGGATGAAGCTACCTCCGCACTCGACACGGAATCGGAAAGACTGGTGCAGGAGGCGCTTGAACGGTTGATGAAGACGCGCACAACCATAGCCATCGCACACCGGCTGTCAACAATCAAAAATGCGGACGAGATCTATGTTTTGTACAACGGTCAGATTGTTGAGCGAGGCACACACGACGAACTGATCAAGAAACAAGGATACTACAAGCGACTGCACGACATGCAGTCACTCGGTTAACTTCCTTATCCGCTCAACGATCTTTTCGGGAGAGATGCCGTTCAAGCAGCGGTAATCTCCCCAACGACAGGGTCTGTTGCCATATACCGAACACGGACGGCAAGGCAAGTCAAGCTGAATGATATTCTCCGGCTGCTGGTTCCAGCCCATAAAGCCGGCATAAGGATGTGTGGCTCCCCATACAGAAACGACAGGTGTGCCCACAAGCGAAGCCAAATGCATGTTGCCCGAATCCATGGTAAACATTGCGTCCAGCTTGCTCATCAAGGCAAGCTCTTCGTCCATCTTCAAGCATCCGACAACAGAGGTTACACAAGGAAATTCCTTTTCCCAGGCAGATAAAATCTCTTTTTCCCGATTTCCTCCGCCAAACAAAAAGATACGTACCCCGGACACAGACGATAAAAGACGGACAACTTTATGCTGAAACAGCAAAGGATAGATTTTTCCTTTATGTGCAGCAAAAGGAGCGATGCCAATCCATTTACATCCTTCCTCCTTTTCACCGAAACCCTCCGGCAAAGAAGGAAATGACTTTCCTGATTCAAAAACAGATTTGAAATTGAACGGAAATGAATAGCCCAAACACCGGAAAACATCCCTGTAGCGGGAAAAAGATGATTCCAAAGGCGACTTGACCTTATTTCTTGCAGACACCAGCCGGTGCTTTTCTCTCCGTCCCTTGTCAACATGAGCAACACGCACCCCATCCATAAGGAAAAACAAGCGCAGCACCTTGGTACGAAGCACATCATGCAGGTCTACGACGGCATCAAACTTCTCCCCCCTCAATTCTGAATAAAGGCGCAAGAGCCCTCCAAAGCCTTTGTAGCCGTTCTTCAGGTCTACGCCCTTAAAGGTAACGTTAGACGGCGCATAAGCAAAAAGCGGAGCCAAAGCAGAACGGCTCAGCATCACCAGCTGATGTTGGGGATAGGCCTTGGCAAATGAATAAAGCACTGGGACAGTCATTGCAACGTCACCCAGTGCCGAAAAACGAATCGCCAATATTTTTGCCATCAAACTTATTTTTTGCCGTATAAAACGGGATTCAACGACGGATCATTATACATTTTCATCTGCTTGTAGACTTTCATATATTTGCGTCCTGCCTCTATATCCGCAAGCAACTGATCAATAGCCGCTGACAAGTCCGTCTGCTGTTCCAGCAAGACATTGAGCTTTGATTCACACTGCAGCTTATGCGCTTCATCCGTATCGGTACGTTCAACCTCCTTGCGCATGTGATAAATCTTCAAAGCCAGGATCGACAGGCGGTCCACCGCCCATGCAGGACTTTCCGTATTGATCGTCGCATCAGGAAGAACACTCACCCCTTTATACCTGTCGAGGAAATAACTGTCTATCAGTTCAACCAGATCCGTACGGTCCTGATTGGACTTGTCAATGCGCCTCTTCAAAGCAAGAGCCTCAACCGGATCAATCTCCGGATTGCGGATCAGATCTTCCAAATGCCATTGAACCGTATCAATCCAACATTTCAAGTACAAATAATACTCAATGCTTTTCAATGGATAAGGATTGACGATCGGAGCGTCTACACAGTCGTATTTATGATAATCATCAATAACTTGCACAAAAATCGGGTTGCTCAGTTCTGTAAAAGTCATATTGCTTTTATTTAAAGGTTTGTAATAAGGGCAAATGTAAAGAAAGTTTTCAGAATTCACAACTAACCGTGTGGAAAATGACAATTCGGCCTCATCATCCCCTCCCGAAGGAGGGGAATATCAATTTTCTTTCACAAACGCTGGTTCTTATAATTCTTAACCGACTTGTCCTTAACCGTTTCAAGAACGAAGCGGACAGCCGCCCCTCCCGAAGCCCTCAGATGAAAATCGAGAACACTTTTGCTGTTGACACGGTACTTGAGAACCCTGACCTTGGTACGCGTAGGAACAGACTTGTCGCCGTCAACATAGATTTCAGCGATATAGTTCCGGTCGTCAGACAAAAAGCTCAGCTCCACAGGCAGATGCCGAGAATCGTTGTTAGTAAGCGAACCGACAAACCATTCATCCCCCTTCCGGCGGGCAACGGTTACAAATTGTCCCACCTCGCCTTGGAGCACCTTCGTATCATCCCATGCCGTATAGACATCATCGAAGAACTTAAGTTCCGGTTCGTCACGCGAGTCGGAAGGCTTGTCGTACCAGTACAGCAACTGCAACGGGCTGTAATAAACGGCCGCCAATGCCAACTGGTGTGCCGGTGTAGTCTGAATGGATTTCGACCTGGGCACTCCATACGCATCGCCCTCCTTGTTGAGACGTCCGAAATCCTGACGGTAATAACAAATGGTATAGTCTCCGGCACCCGCCACAAAACGGGTGAAAGGAAGAGTCGCGTTATGCGTCGCGTCCGGGAACTCCTCGTTCCCCCGAATGCCTTCCTGCGTCAGCAGATTGGGATAAGTACGGCTGAACCCGGTAGGGCGGTACTCGTCATGAATGTCTACCATCAGGTTATATTCCGCACACTTCCTGACGGCCTCGTGCATCCATCTCGTCCAGACCTGCGAGCCGACCTGCACGAAGCCGAACTTGATTCCGGCCACACCCCACGACTTGTAGAGAGGAAGAATCTCGTCCAACTGCTGTTGGAGCGCACGCTGATTGACATAAAGGAATACTCCCACTCCGCGTTCCTTACCGTAAGCGATGACCTCCTTCAGATTCAAGGCATCGGGATTCGGATTCCTGCGGGGGTCGATGTGCACCCTCGTGGCATCAGAAGCCTTGTCGTTCTCAAATCCGTACCAGCCCGAATCAAACAAGATGTATTGGATATTGTGCTTCACGGCAAAGTCGATTGTGGACTTGGCTCCCTCCGTGCTCAATGTCACCTCGCGCATCGCCTTTCCCGGCTTTATCCACGAAGTGTCCTTTATCCGGCAAGGAGGATTCAAATTCAGCAGTATATCGTTATGTTCCAGTATTTCTCCAGGCTTTCCGGCACACATAATCACCCTCCACGGAGTGGAATAAGGAGCAATGTCCTCCACCGGACCGTACATCGCCGAAGCGATGGTGTTCTTTTCAGACAGCCTGAACTTGGTCCGCACATAATCGACAACTCCGGCCTCGGCCAGACACACGTACAGCCCGCCGGGAACGGTAAGCAACAGAGGACGGTCCGACTCGCCAGGCCAGTTCTCCAGCGGCAAATACTGATAAGGTGTCTGCGCTCTTGCCGTGAAGTAAGCCCTGGTTCCTTCCGGCATGGAGTACTCCGTATATTCGTCCGTAATCTTCAGATACTGGCCTCCCGGGAAGCGGTAACGGAACGCTATGCCCTCGTCGTAGGCCCTGACGTCAAGAACAAGCTTTCCCCGGCTCCCGGCACGGGTCAGTGTCACAGACCACATTCTGTACTTGTCCTTAACCGTGCTCCGTTCTCCGTAGACGGGATGCCACACCGTATCCCTCTCCGAAGACGACACTTCTTCAATCGACAAGCCCTCATGCCAATCCTCATTGGCACGGATTCCCAACAGAGACGGGTTCACAACCTTCTGTCCGTTCCAGTTCAAGGAATAGCTCAACCTTCCTCCGTCATCATTCAAGGAGAACAGGTATTTTCCGTCGGGCGACTCCATCTTCAGTTCCTTGGCCTGCACGGACAGACACAAGGTGCTCAAAAGCACATAAAGCAATTGTTTCTTCATAATCGAATGTTGTTATCAGATAAATACTATGCCGGTTCCGCAACTGTGGGGAAACGCATTCATTCGAGCTTCCCCGTACCCCAACGTCTGTTGGGAGCAGAACCTAATTCCAAGACCAGTTCGCCTCCCTGCGCGAAGGTCTCGTGATAGAACTGAAAGCAGTTCCAGGGTTTCCCGTTCAGGAAAGCCTTCTGTATGTACATGTTTTCAGCCGAATTGTTCCGGGTCAGAATCCGGAATGTCTTTCCTTTATAATAACGGTCGTCAAGATGGATAACCACCTCATCGAAGAGAGGGGAGGTAATGTCATAAGTGGGACGCACCGCACATCCTCCGTCCACCTCAAACAGGCCCATGGCCATAAGCACACCCAATGCCCCCATCTGCCCCTGGTCCTCGTCGTCGCGATAACCACCGTAAGGAGACACGTCGCTGTAGGCCGCCTTCACCTTGCGCACCCACTTCTGGGTGAGCCACGGTGCGCCTGCATAGCTGAAGAGATGGGCCATGCCCGTCCCCGGCTGGTTCCCGTAATCAGTCCAGTTGCCCTGCCTGGTTTCCGGAGAACGGAAGAAGCCATAAGGTTCGCTCTTCTCGAAACTGGAATTGAGCCTTTCCGTATATTTCCGGCACCCGCCGTAAAGTTCTATCAGCCCCTTCATGTCGTGGGGAACATAATGCGAATAGATGGCCGAATTGCTTTCGCAGAAACCGCCCTTCTCGGTCAGCTCCAGCGGGTCGAAACCGGGCAGCCAATTACCGTCCACACCGCGAGGCTGCATATAGCCCGTCTCCGGATTCCACAAATTCCGATAGTTGCGGGAACGCTTCATAAACAGGCCGTAATCGCCTTCATGCCCTAAGGCCTTGGCCATCTGCGCCAGACACCAGTCTTGATAAGCGTATTCCAGCGTCATGGAAGCACCTGTCGTGTGCATGCCTTCCACATCCGGCCTCCCGTCGGGCACGTATCCGCGTTCTTCGTAATACTTCATTCCGCCAGAATGCGCGCCGGGATTATGTTCATATCCCGCATGGTCGCGGATGCCCCCTTGAAAGGCATTCTTGCGAAGCCCCTCGTAGGCGGCCTTTACGTCATAGTCGCGGATGCCCTTGTTATAGGCAGCCGCAAAGAAAGAAACGGCAGGGTCTCCAATCATCACATAGGTGTAGTTGCCTCCCGAAGGCCCGCGCGGAATCAGTCCCCCGTTGCGGTACATGTCGACCATCGTGTTGCAGAATCCGCTCATCACCTGCGGATAGGCCATCGACCAAAGGATGTTCAGCGACCAATGGCTTCCCCACCAGGCATCGAAGTTGTAATGATTGTACAGCGGCCTCCCTTCCGCATCCAGAGGAATCTGTCTGATGCGGGGAAAGTCGCCGGTCATGTCCAGATACTTCCCGTCCGCATCGCTGAGGATGTGCCGTCCGAGCAGGGCATGCCACAGGTCCGTATAGAACCTAACCCGCTGTTCGTGCGTCCCTCCCTTCACTTCTATCCGCGAGAGCCAGCGGTTCCATTCGTCGAAAGACTCCGTTCTGACCCGGTCGAAATCCCAGTGAACCAGTTCGGCCTGCATGTTGCGCTTCGCCTGTTCTACGCTTACATAGGAGATGGCCACCTTCAGCAGCACCACCTCGTTGTCCGAAGTGTCGAAACGCAGGGCGGCACCGGCATCCTTACCCGACACACGCTCCAGACGGCCACGGTTCGATATGACCTTGCCTTCACTCCAGGGCACAAACTCCTTCATCGGCTTGCTTACGCAAGCATAGAAGTACACCGGACAGTTCTTCGGCCTCCTGCCGGTGCGTTCCATTATTTCCCAGCCGGCAATCTCCGTGTCGCTTATCTTCCACACCTCGGAATAAGCCGTCGGTCCGTGGGCAAGAAAAGCCCCCGTGTCGAAGAGCAGATAGCTGCAATCACTCTCCGGATAAGTGTAGCGGTGGAAGCCCACGCGGGTTGTCGACGTCAGTTCCGCAACCACGTCATAGTCCGTCAGATAAACTTTGTGGTAGCCGGGCTTCACGATTTCCCCGTCGTGCGTATAAGCCGAACGGTAGGCATCCATCCCCCTATTGCCTTTGAACTCACCGACCGTAGGCATCACGGCGACACCGGACATCTGCCAGTTGTGTATGTGACTGAAGCAGCGGATGTATCTCGAACCATACAGATAGCCCGACCCCCAGGAATGCTCCGTATCAGTATCCGGGCTCAGACTGACCATCCCGAAAGGACGGCATGCTGAAGCAAAGTAGAACCAGCGGGAGCGGTGCGTATCCATCTGCGGACTGACCAGTCCGACGTAATCCTTCCCCGCATCCCCTTCTGCCCCCGCGACCGAAGGAAGAAGCGCGAAAAAGAACAGGCATATTCCAATCAAGCGTTTCATACAGACTTTCTTTATATTATAATTCCACCGTTCCGGCAGAGCAAAAACGGAGCCGTCCCGGAACATTCTCTGTTTCCAGCCTAAAGATACATATTTTCAGGTTAGAGATACATATCTTCAAGCTGGAGATTTGTATCTCTAAGCTGGAGACAGAGATTTTGTGCTTGCGGAGTGAAGCTTGAAACAAGCATCATTCACTTTCTCCGACAAACGAAACATTCCGTACAACACCATCCGTATGTACATACGGGCTTACGGCCGTTATCCGGCACCCGTAATAATTCACATTGTCAAATGTTATCCCTGCCACATCGTGCCTATCCGCAAGTCCGCGCAACACAACTTTCCCCCTTTCTTTACCCAAGCAACCAGAATCGCCGTAAGTTGTAATGTTACGGAACGTGATATTATGTATGTAAGGGCCATGGGAAGGAACCACAACAAATTCACCGTAACCGCAACTCCCCGTCCCCCTTCTTCCAGGCCCTTCCTTTATGTCATTAGGTGAAGGTTTCTCTATCGGACGCGTTCCGACCAGTTGGTAAGACGGAGTCAATTTAATCAAATTATAAGGGTGTTCTCCATGAACCCTCACGTTCTCGAAGCAAAGATTCTCCATCGTCATCTCCCCGGTCGGGTGCAGCCAGAATATCTGCACCTGATCACGGTCGGGAAAATGAATCACATCAATGTTCCGTGCAGTAAAGTTACGGAATGCAGGGCAGCTGCTTTCCGTTGCCATACGGAAAACATTCGCAAAATCCACCCAAAACACGCAGTTCTCCACCAGAATGTTTTCCACTGCTCTGGAATTCTTTTCACCTCCTGCACGGGTCGTCCCCTTGGGCGAAACCGAATCGTCATCTGTCCGGAAAAAGCAGTTCCTTATTGTCACATTGCTTGAGTTGCAGGGGTCTACCCCATCATCATTGCCTACACGCGAACCGGCAAGACGGACACGATCAATCAGTACCCGATCACAACTCTGCGGAACAATCGTCCAATAATAAGATCCTCTTATAATTATATCTCTAATCACCAGATTACTACATCCCTTTGCATTGACCATGAAATCCGTCGGACCGGCATTATGCTCCCAGTCCGACCCGTCCAATATTCCTCTTCCACAAATCGTTATATTGTCACCGGCAGCTTCAATCCCTGCATTTACAACCGCTCCTCCTGCAATATAAAGCGTCTGATTACTTTTCAATCTTATCAGACCATCCTCCGGATTGTGCTCTCCCGGACCAAAATAAATGACATTGGAATCATTCCTGCATGGCCGTTCCGTTTCAATCCCGTTACTGAACAATATCAGCGGGCTGTTACATCCGTCAGGTTCAAAAGAGATATCCCGTGGCCTGTCCAGCATGAATACAGCATTGTTCCCTTCAACGACAGGATTAATACCGTATCCATCGGGCAGTACCTTTAAACTGTCCAACCGATACTTGCTCCTCACTTTAACCGTTACGTCTCCGGAGAAATCGAAATAACAGACCGAATACTTCTTGTCATGATGCTGGGTAGCAACATGATAAACAGGAACATTCCTCCCGTTCACCTCCACAATATAGTCATCCGACAACCTTTCACTTTGAGGCGAAGGGTATATGACCAACTCCGCATTGACCGACAAAACCAACATCCAAGCGGTCAAACTTACTAATACACGCTTCATTGTTATCATCTTTATATGAAATAATGTGCTGAAAGCATGAACCAGACAGATATGCCTTCAGCACATATATTTATTTCAAATCCCTATTGAAAATCACCATCCCGGATTATTACTCAGCTCCTGCCCGTTGGACAATGTGTTCAACCAGTCAACGGGAATCGGACGAAGGCTGTATTTCGCATTCGTGCTCTCACTCAATTGCGTCTGAATAAGTCCGCCGGTAATATGAGTCACGTCCCAGTTATATTTCAGAACCCTTTCAGCCAACTTCCCTGTACGGGTCAGATCGTTCCAGCGCGGGGACTCACCGAACAGTTCCAAGGCTCTTTCATCCAACACATCGTCTACGGTCACCGTTCCCGAGTAGTCCGGCAAACCGGCTTCCGGCGCATTCGCTCTCGCACGTTTACGAATTTCGTTCAGATAATGCAATGCCTCTCCGTTTTCGCCGAGATTCACGGCGGCCTCAGCGGCTATCAGATAAGTTTCCGCCAGACGGAACAGATAAATGTCACGCGTTCCGTTCTCAACCGTTCCCGAACTGTTGTAACGCGTATTGGCATCCTTGAATTTCCACACGGGGAGCCACGCACGGCTCTTGCCGTTCAGGCTCTGATACCCTGTCCGATAATAATCATCATTCTCCGCATCACCATAAGAGCCTTCCGCAATGGAGCCTTGCGGATAATTATACAGGTATTGTCCGTTGGCGGATGCCGCCGCCTTCTCGTCATCGGAATAAACCCTGTAAGTTTCGTATGCATCATACCCTGCCGGATAAACGTCCTCGGTTCCATCCTGACCCGGAACCGGGAAAACAAGTACAGGCTCACCCACAGGCACCTTTCCACCCACCGTACTTTCAAACCAAGGCTTTCCTCTATCAGTTCCGTCGGTCGAGGTTGCCGGGTCCGCATTCAGAGGACTCATAAAGGTTGTCTCGGTCCGCCTGTCTTTCTTCCAGTCAAACAACAGGTACGCATACTTGGTCGGCATAACCGTAGCATAATCGTTGCCGTAGATTGTGGAGAAACTTATGTCGGACCATCCTTCACGATAAACGAACAGGTAGAACTCCGACTGGATACAAGTATTCCATCCCGTCCCGGACGAGAAGCTGACAGGAAATATGATTTCATCGTTCGCTTCATTTGCTTGCCGATGAACCTCCGCATAATCATTCCACAACAACTGGTGCCCGGAATTGTTTATCACATCCACCGCATCGTTGAAAGCGTTCCTGAAATCATTCTGGTCCGCATAACTCTGATAACCCCGGGTCAGATAAACCAACGAACGCAAGTGCTTGGCCGCCGCTTTTGACGCACGTCCATATTCAGAGGCAGGTTGTTTCTCCGGCAATGACGAGTCCAGCACATCTTTAAGATCGGCTAAAATCTGTGTATAGAACTCCTCTCCCGTATTCAATTGAGAAGTGGTAGAAGGTGAGGTCGGCTCTTCCAGAACCAACGGTCCCTGTCCCCAGTTCTTCACGATTTCGAACAGATACAACGCACGAAGGAACTTGGCCTCAGCCACTCTTTGGGCAAGTACATCCGGGTCTATGCCTTCAAATATATCCTGATCCTTCGTCTTTACCGAACCAGCCCGGTTTATGGCCGCATTCACGTTCTTCAATGCCTCGTAAAGTGCCTTCCACTGATTGTAGACAGCATCGTTGTCCGTTGCATAGTCCACCGTATATTGGTTCAACACATTGGTGGCCGTACCGTCATTCTGTGTTCCGAGGTCAGTTCCCAACTGGGTCAACTGGAAATAGTTCGTCGTGTTATACACAGACTTCAAGGTCGAATAGGCACCGGTTATCAGTGTTTCGTAACCGTCTGCCGTGGCATAATATTGTTCGGCAGACTGACTTGCCAGATTCTCTTCGTCCAAGAAAGAAGAGCATCCCGCAACGGCCAAAAGAGAGACCGCCAAATAAGCTTTCGTAAATATAGTTTCTGTTTTCATAATTCACTGGTCTGATTTAGAATGAAAGATTAAGGCCGAAAATCACATTGCGCGTAATCACATCGGACGTATTGATGCTGGTAGAAAGCTGTTCCGGGTCAACCACATCGTCTGCGCACCACAAGAACGGATTCTGCACCGTACAATACACGCGGAGTTTGCTCAGATTAATTTTCCTGAGCAGTTCCAGCTTGAACGTATATCCTAAGGAGATATAAGACATCTTCAGGAAATTGCTTGAGAACATCGTATGGGACATTGCCGACTTCGTATTTCCCCACGAGCCGGCATAGTCGCGATAAGTACCCATGTTGCTCGGTTGAGCGGATGAATTCGTCGGATTCTCAGGTGTCCAGTAATCCTTTCTCAGATTATTGAAGTTCTGATTATTATTCTCCAAGGCATAAGACACGTAGAACTGGTTCCTCATCTTGGCTCCGGTCTGGAATGACAATTGGAACGAGAGGTCAAATTCCTTATAGGTAAAGATATTTGTCATACCCCCTGTCCAATCAGGAGTACGTTTGCCATCAATCACCCGGTCCTTATCGTCAATGACACCATCCTTGTTCAAGTCCAAAGGCTTGTATTGTCCGGGACGGCAACCGTACTTGGCTGCTTCTTCCGCTTCATCAAGCTGCCATACGCCTGCCGTCATTATGTTGTAGTTCATATCAACAGGCTGGCCTATAATCCAAAGATTGCTGAAGTCACCTTCCATCCCCGCAAGCGACTGGCCACGGGATGTGAGGTCTTCTTTATACTGCAAGTCTACAATCTTGTTCTTGTTATAGGCAAAGTTCAAGCTGGTAGTCCAGGAGAAATCGGATGTCCTGATATTCTCAGAATTGATAATCGCCTCGAAACCGGTATTGCGTACCGAACCTACATTTGCCTTAACGGAAGAATATCCTGTCGTAACCGGCACGGTCTTGTTCATAATCAAATCATCCGTCAAGCGGTTATAGTATTCGATGCTACCGGATATGCGGTTATTGAGAAAGCCGAAATCCAAACCGATGTTCCATTCAGTGGTACGTTCCCATCCCAAATCCAAGTTACGCAAGTTGTTGGGAACATACCCAATCAGGTCGCTTGTGCCGAAAGTATAATACTTTGCCCCACTGATAGAGCCTTGGGTCTGGTACGCACTCACATTGTCATTACCGGTCTGTCCGAAGCTCACCCTCAGTTTCAGGTTACTCAACCACTTCACGTCCTTCAGGAAGTCTTCACCCGAGATTCTCCAGGCCAAGGCGGCAGAAGAGAAAGCTCCCCACTTGTTACCGTCGGCCAACTTGGACGAACCATCGAAACGAATACTTGCCGTTACGAAGTAGCGGTCTTTCCACACATAATTTGCACGTGCCAGGTAAGAAATCAAGTTCGTTTTCGTGAAGCCGGAAGTTGAAGAGTTACTGTTGGCACCTCCGGCAAGATTATACCACAAGGAATTATAGGAAAGACCGTTTCCTATACCTCTTAACAATTCGTCCTGTGTCTGTTGCATGGAGAATACTCCCGTCACATCCAGACGGTGGTCATTCTTCTGGAAGTTATAAGTTATCTGATTATCCCACACCCAATCCACATAACTGTTCTTGGCATAGTTACTGGTGGCATCATTCGTTCCTTTGTTCGCCTTGGTGTATCGTCCACGATACTGACCTATCTCTTCAATATTGATGTTCGGAGAGAAAGTCGTTTTCAGCGTCAGTCCCTTAACCGGCATGATGGCCAGATAAATATTGCCAAGCATGTTGTACTTCTTGGTTTTATTCAACTCGTTCTTTTGGGCGGTCAGTGCATTGAACTGCCCGTTGGAATACGACCACATCTCTTCACCCGTTATCAAATCGGTCGGATGATAAGTGGGACGCAGGCGGAACGCATCCTGAAGCAAATCCGAGTTACCGGTGTCACGCACGGAATGGGTTCCATACATGTTGATTCCAAAATTGAAATACTTGTTCGGCTTGACATCTATCACCGCCCTCAGGTTATAACGCTGGTACTCCTGCGGGTTCAGCATACCGTCTTCATAGTAGTACCCGGCAGACAAGGCATAGGTTGCCGTCTCGCTACCGCCCGTTGCGGAAATCGTATGGTTTGTCATGAAAGCCGGGGACGAGACGGCATCCACCCAATCGTAGTAGTTTCCGTCCTCAATTGCCCTCAGCTCGGATTCTGTGAATATTTCGCTATCATCCTTGTACGCATTGTTGTTCTGCGCCCGTGCGGCTTCACGTGCCAACTGAACGTATTCATCACCCGACATCATGTCCGGCATGTGAGTGTATTTACGGAAACCGGCATAACCGCTATAGTCTATCTGCACCTTTCCGGCCTTCCCCCGTTTGGTCGTGACCATGATTACACCGTTCGTGGCACGCGAACCATAGATTGCGGTAGAAGACGCATCCTTCAGAATGTCGATTTTCTCGATGTCATCCGGATTCAGGTTCGAGAGAGAAGCACCTATCACCCCGTCCACAACAACCAGCGGAGCCGTGCTGCCACTGATGGTATTCAAACCACGAATCAGGATATTGTACTCTCCACCGGGCTTGTTGTTGGCACGCTGAATCTGAACTCCCGGCAAAACACCCTGCATGGCACCGACCGCATCAGTCCTTCCGCCACGTATCAAGTCGTCCGTATCGACCGAAGAAACGGCTCCGGTCAAATCCGATTTACGGACCGAACCATAACCCACGACCACCACTTCGTCCAGAATCTCCGTGTCTTCCTGCAAAGTGATATTAAATGTACGTTTGGAACCAACGGCAAATTCCTGACTCTCATACCCCACATACGAAACCGAGATCCGGCTTCCCAGCGCGACATTCAGGATGAAGTTACCGTCGACATCCGTGATTACACCGTTGGTTGTTCCCGTTTCCGCTACGGAGGCGCCGATTACAGGCTCTCCCTGCGCATCCACTACCTTTCCGGAAATTCTGACCGAACTTTGCCGGATTTCCTGTTGAACCGGAACAGGAACCGTGCTTCCCGATTCTTCCGCAGCCGTCTTGCCTATCGGCAGGCCGGCCAATGCTAACAGCAATAAGAATTTGTCTTTCTGTCTCATAGCAGACTTTTTAAGTTTAACATAACGATTACTCCATGAAGAGTGTCCTCCGATAGAGGAACTTTATCAGATAAACGAAACAAACGACGGGTTCACTCAAAAAAACATAAAAATATTTCTTTCCTGACAAGCCGGGCGTCCGGGTAACACAAAGAAAGAGAAAAGCCGCGAACCGCTTGCCGGAACAACGGAAATCACCGTTTTCCGTGACAGAGGAGGAAAACTTTTCTCGCATTCCGGAAGGGAAAACCCGACAGAGGCAAAGGGCGAACCCGCTCAGAAAGCGTACAGAAGGGGTGAAATGCCAAGACATTTGCGCAAAAACGTCCCGACATTTACCGAGAAACCACCCGTCATTCCATGGAAAAGGCCGGGACGTTTTCCTATCTTCTGCCGTAACGGCAGGAAAAGGGTGAGAAAAGGGCTTGCCGGCGGCGAGAAAAGACCGAAATTTCCACAGATTCGTCTTTCCAGAGGACCGGACTGGAGTGACAAAAGAACAGCGTGCTCCGCATTATCCGGACAAACCGACGGAACAAGCGGCACCTCACCGAAGCAGAAGAAAGCAGAATCACCGGAACGGAAGCAAAGGGATTTCAGCCGGACGCGTCTCCTTGCGTTTTTCCGCATCCCACTTTCCCGAGAACACGGAATACCGCATTCCCGGCAGACCGGAATAACATTTTGTCAGGATGTCACTCCGGTCCGCCGAAGGCTCTGCCGTGCAGACGTTCACTCCCCGAGGGATTCCATGGAACGTATCCACTCGATACCGACCCCCTCACCGCAGGTTTCCCCGAAGTCAAGATAAAGGGTCAGGCTGACGGGGCGCGCGGAGAACTCCGTCCCGTTGCCGGAACGCGAGCCGGGAACCGTAAACACGTAAACGTTCCCGTCCACAACCCGCGCGTCCGACTCATCGAACGTCCAGAACTCGGGTGCGCTCATCACACTGTAGCTCAGGCGAAGCCACGACTTGTTGCGCACGGACGGCATACGGTTTATCTTCACCGCCAGATAAGGAAACCGGCCCGCATCGTAGACGATTCCCCTCTTGCTGCACGACGTTCCGGACGATTTCATTGCCATCTCCCCGTTTTCCGCACGCATCCCGGCCGAACCGAACTTCCATCCGTAAAGGCTCCTGCCCAGGTCTTCGCTAATCCGTCCCTTTTCGGGTAGCGGTTCGCCCTTGCCCAAATAGAAAAGAAGCGAACCGAAGCCGGGATTGTCGCAAGTGAACCCCGCCCCTTCGGGACGGATGTGCCCCAGCACCGTGCGGGTATAAGGCATGGAGAGCTTCCTGCGCTCCACATAATGATTGTAAGGAAGCTCGAACACGGCTCTGAACTCCCCCATGCCGGCCCGTCCCAGCACCTGCCAGTTCGAATATTTCCCGGTCTTGTCCTTCCACGTGAAAAACGGCACCTCATAGCCCAGATTGGATTTCGCCAGGTATTCGCATCCGGCCATTATCCGGTTGTCAAGCGCGGCATAAAGGTCGTCGCCCTGATTCCATGCCACCTCGGCAATCTCGGCCAGACACCCCACCCCAAGCATGCAATGAGCCTGGTCGCGTCCGCTTTCCTGAATCTGCCCAGAGGGAGCGATGTAGTTCGGCAACGAAGCGTTGTCATCCCCGTGGTGGAAGAAACCGACCGCTTCCTCATACAGGGCCTCGTCATCAAGGAAAACGGCCATCCCTATCAGGGCCTTCGTGACGGCTATGCCCCAGTTCCCGTTGCTGTAAGGAGGGGTTGCATAAAACTCCTTCAGAACAGGAAGGAATGCGGTGCGGAACATCCGCCCGGTCTGCCGTGTATCTTCGTCCGACCATCCGCCGGAGAACTCCTTCGCCGTGTACGTGTAGCGCATGATTTCCGCCGCATTCACCAGAATGAAGCCCTGAAGTCCGGCACACAGAGGAGCGTCGCCGGGACACACCTGCTCAAGCGTTCCGGCATAGGCACGGATAATCTCCATCGCCTTGTCCGCATGTTTCCGGTCGCCCGTCACCGCCCACAGCAGGGCGTTATAGTACGCCGCATTAAAATCGTCCTCGCAAGGGGCCTTGGTGTACCCGTATTTCCCCGCACGGCTGATATACCGGAAAGGCCCTTTCACCGCATAGGCCGGAGACGCTTCCGGCTCGCTCCTCAGCAGACGGTAAGACCCGACGGCAGGCCATACTTCATTCTTCACCAGTCCGGCCATACGCTCCAGAGCTTCCTGCGAGTGGAGGATGCCGGGATGACTGAACGAGCGTGCCGAAAGTCCGAGCGACACGCACAATCCTATCAAAAAACACACCATCGTTTTCATATACCTTAGTTTTAATGATTGCTGAAATTCCTACTGGCCGATGCACCTGCGCAGAATGTTTCTGGCGATGTACACCTGGTTCTCAACCGTCCGGATGGAAAGCCCGAGCAGTTTCCCGATTTCCGGGTTCGAGCGGTTCTTCTTGTACTTCAGGATGAATATCTTCCGGCACTGAGGCGGCATGGAGGCAATCTGCCTTTCCACGGTCAGATACAGCTCCTCGTAGGCGAGCCTGTCCTCGATGTCCGGATGCGAACATCCCGACCTCATGTCCTGCCCGATTTCTTCCGTTATCTGACAACTCCGCAACCAGTCGATCGAACGATTGTTCACCGCCTTGTAGATGAACCCGAGCGCGGCCAGTTCCGACACGAAACAATAATTGCAGAACAGGAGCTTGGCAAACACATCCTGCACCACATCTTCCGCATAAAGGCGGTTTGACATGACCCAGCCCGCATAACGGACAAAACAAGGCCGGTACTTCCTGTAAATCCGCTCCAGACTGACGGACTGGCTTGCGGCATTATTTCCAAATCTTTTCTGTATTTCCATGGCAAAAAGTTTCAGGTTCTACAAATTGGCCAGCACCGAACGGCCGGACTCCAGACGCTTCAGCCGGACAAGGGCTTCCAAGTAATAATAGTCGGCATAGCTGATGGACGCATCCACTTCCCAGTTCCTGTTCATGTGTCCCACGCTGTGCAGAAGAAAAGCGCTGTTCGCCGTTCCGGCATGATAAGCGGGCGAAGACAGGGTTTCCAGCATCGCCACCGCCTTGCTGCGGTAGAACGCGGACGAATCGGTGTCGGCAACGTAAGTGGACAGTTCCAGCAAGGCCGAGGCGGTGATTGATGCGGCGGAAGCATCCCTCGGCTCGGCAGAAGAAATCTCCCTGGCCGAGAAGTCCCAGTAAGGAATCATGTCATCGGGCAGACGCTCAAGATACACGTCGCTCACCTTCCTGGCGAAATCGAGGAAACGGGGATCTCCGGTTTCCCTGTATGCCAGCGTATAGCCGTAGATGGCCCATGCCTGTCCGCGCGCCCACATGGAATCGTCGGTCAGCCCCTGATGGGTGACACCTTTGATGAAGTGGCCGTCAACCGTATCATACACCGCCACGTGATAGCACGTGTGATCTTTCCGGAACTGGTTGCGCATGGTCGTTTCGGCATGACGGACGGCGATGTCATAAAGCCTCCGGTCTCCTCCGTTGCGTGCCGCCCAGAAGAGCAGCTCCAGATTCATCATGTTGTCGATGATAGTGTTATGCGGCCATCCTTCCTTCTCCACCATGTTCGGCCAGGAAAGCAGCGTTCCCACCTTGGGATTGTAGAGTCTGGCAAGGGAGTCCGCCGCACTGAGAAGCCCGTCCCGGTACGACCGATCGCCCGTAAGCCGGTAAGCGTTTCCGAGACTGGTCATCATGATGAATCCGGAATCATGGCTCCGGGCCTTCCTGTACGCGAAAGGCAGGATAAGGTCCGTCACCTTCCTTGCAGATTCCTCCCAGAGGGTGTCGCGTGTGTCTTCATACAGATACCATAATATGCCCGGCCAGAACCCGCAGGTCCATGAACCCAACGAAGCGTAATTCCACTCCGTGCTTCCGTTGTCGATAGAATTGGGAATCTTGTCGACCGAAGGCAGGGCGGAAAGAGTCAGCTCCGCCTGCGAACGGCAGTAATCCAATTCGTTGTCGACCGAGAAGCCCTCCATATTCTTCTGGGAGGAGCGGCAGGAAACGATTCCGGCAACAAAGAACATGCAGCCGACAAATAAAGCAGATGTCTTCATACGTCTCATAAGTTTTTAAGATTACAAATCGGTTCTCCAATGTAAAATTAAGAAACGGAAACCAATCCGACGAAGATGAGAACGGCAAATGAAGTCCAGCCTATTGGAAGAAACAAGAAACGGGCAATGTCCTACATGCCAACGGATTACGATGAAAGAGAACGAAGTACCATATTTTTTTGGCATCCCGACAGGTAGTCTGCAAGCTACTCAGCGGACTTCCCGCCACGGGTTTTCATGTATTCGGAAGGGGACATCCCCTTCAGCTTGCGGAACGAACGGAAGAAGGATGTGCGCGAACTGAAACCGCATTCCTCCGACAACGAGACGAGGGTATATTTCGAAGCGTCCCTCTCCTGCATCCGACGGATGAACAGTTCGACCCGATACCGGTTCACGAAGTCCGTGAAGTTGGTATTCATAAAGACATTCAAGGTTTGAGAAACCTCCACGACGCTATATCCGACGGCAGAGGCGACATCCTGTAACTTCAGGTCCGGGTTCAGATAAAGCTTTTCCTGCGCCATGCAGTCGTGCAGCTTCTTTTCTATGTCGGCGGCGGTCTCCGCGTCCATCTTCGATTTCTGGTACTTCTCCTTATGCGCGTCAGGCTGCTTGTCGCCGAGCGTCACGTCACCGTCCGTCCGCTTCGAAGGAAGCAGCCGCCTGAAGACACCGGTGTAGACCATCAGAAACACCAGCACACAAACCAAAAGTACCACCGCAATCCCCATGACAAGCAGATAGTCGGGCCGGACGTTCACTTTCAGTGTGCGCACGGCATCCGGCCACGAAGAAGCACGCACCTTAAACAAATAGCTCCCCGCCGGAAGGTCTGTGTACGACACCTGGTTTCCTTTGGAAAACGTCTTCCATTTCCCGTCATAGCCTTCCAAGCAGCACTCATAAAGCATCGTGTTCTTTTCCGCATAATTCAATGACGAGAAATCCAAAGCGATGTTGTTTTCGGAACCCGACAAGGTGATTTCTTCCGTGAAGGGAGCCGAACAGGGCATCAGCGACGAGCCGGCCTGCTGCAACTTCCCGGCCACAGAGATGGAAGTAATTACCGGCGGACAGGCATTGCCGCAATGTCCGCCCTCTTTCCCGTCCGGCTTGCGGTAGGAAACAAGCCCCCGCTCGTTCCCCCACCAGACGGTTCCGTCGGATGTAACCTGGACCGCGTAATTGAACACGTACCCCGGCAACCCGTCGTAAACGGAGAAGATTCTCCGGGCACCCGTCTCCTTGTCCAGATAAAGCAGTCCGTCCTGCGTGGCAAACCACAGGCCTTTTCCGTCGGGACTTTCGGCGACACTCATCACCGAATTATTGGGCAGGAAGTCATCAACGGTGTAATGTTCAAACCGGGTGAAACCGGCATCCGCCTTCACAATCCCCTCCTTATCGTCACAGAACCACAGGTTATGCTCTCTGTCCTCATAGATGTAGCGGACACTCTTCGTGTAAGGAAGAATCTTTTCCGGAAACAGGTCCGTTTCAAACACTCCGATCTGCCTGTTGTACATGAACAGGGCACCGCCGGCACCCACCCATATCCGCCCGCGGCTATCGGCTGAAACGGAATAGACCGACCCGCGGGTCAAGGAAGAATTTCTGTTGTTATACAATTTATATTGCCGGGTCTGCGGGTCATATTCGTACAGCCCCGACGAGCTTCCAATCCACACTTTCCCCTCCCTGTCGTATGCCGCACCGCCGAATGTCTCTGTCCGGAAGCAATCCTCCTCTCCGAAAAAAGACAGGTTCCCCGAACCGGAGGACAACACGTACAATCCTCCCCGATAGGCTCCCACGAGGTAATCCTCTCCAAAAGGCGCGACGAACAGGATGATGTCGGAACGCAGCACGGAGTTCTTCTGCGTGTATCTCAGCACACGACCGCTTTTTCCGGACAGGAAGTACAGTCCGTCGCGGGTGCCTATCACCTTGTTCCCCTTTTCCTCATCTATATAAAAGGTACGCAGGTTCAGGCCGTGCGTATCAAACGAGCCCTTCCACGAATAGACGGAAAACAGGCTTCCGCGAACGGGGACATAGCAGAAGCCTCCCATATAGGTGCCTACAAAAAACAGGTCCTTCTCTTTAAATAATGTATATACCGCATTTGAGCAGATGCTCTTCCCGCCCTGGGAATGAAGCAACGAGGCCACCCTCTCACCGGAAGAAAGATTGAACACCTGTATGCCTCCGCCATTGCAGCCGACATACAGCATATCGCTTTCATCTATCACAATCTGTTTGACATCCCCGCCCGTCATCCCTGGAAAACCTGAAAATGTCTTTGTCTTCAAGTCAAAACAGAGCATTCCCGCATTCCGGGTTCCCAGATAAATCCTGTCGCCCGACGGGGCAAGGCATGAAAACAACCTGCTTCCGCCCATCTGTCTCTCCGCATCCGCATGATAGACTTCCGACTTTCCGGATGCCGCATCGTACATAATCAGCCCTCCTTGTGAGGTAAGCCAATAGACATCGTCCTCTTTTCCCTTGGCTATCCCCGAAAGCTGATTCTCTGACGAGAACGCATTGTCTCCGAAAAGAACCCTTTTCATCTCTCCCTTATGGAAAACGAAAAGACCGTGGTCGGTCACAACCAGCAACCTGTCCGCCTGCGTATCGGAAAACAATGCGTTAACCCGCACCACTTGTCCGCTCAACTGAACCGACTTGACCGCCTCGCTCCTTCTGTCCAGGCGGAAAAGTCCTTTGTCCGTTCCTATCATCAGATTGATGGAATCGGTTTCGGCCAAAGACAATATGGTCTGTCCCGCAAACTGGGGGAAGCTTGTCACGTGAACCCCGTCAAACCGGTCGAGTCCGGTCTGGGTTCCCAGCCAGACAAAACCTCTTTCATCCTTATAGATTGCGTTGATGATATTGCTCGAAAGACCGTCGGAAACGGTCACGGTGCGGAACGAAAATTCTGAAACGGCAACGGCCGGGAGTGGCAACGACAAAACCATCACCCCGAGTACGATAAGATACCCGAACAAACGTTTTATCGCCAGAAGATTCCGCATAAGGTCAGTCTGTTTTCGAATCACGAACAAAAGTAAAACAAATATCCGACTATTCCAAATCGGGAAGATTACTCTCATGCACCGTTCATCGTCATTCCTTTACAAGGCGTTCAATCACCTCCGGATAGTACCGGTATTCCAGTTCATGCACCCGGGCAGCCAGCGACTCAGGAGTGTCTTCCGGAAGCACAGGACATGCTGCCTGAAACACATAGTCGCCTTCATCATACTTCTCATTGATATACTGAATCGTAATGCCGCTCTCCTTCTCTCCGGCCGCAAGCACCGCCTCATGCACGTGCATGCCGTACATTCCATTCCCTCCGAACTTCGGCAGAAGAGAAGGATGGATGTTTACCATATGCCCCTCATACGCATGAACCATCTCATCGGGAATGCGCGAAAGGAAGCCGGCCAGCACAACAAAGTCAATCTCTGCCTCCTGCAACAGCCGGAGCGCTTCACCCGAACGGAACTCCGAAGGGACAACTGTCTTACATACAACACCTAAGCGACGGGCACGTTCTATAACTCCTGCTGATGGCCGGGAAGAAATTACCAATGCCACTTCTGCCGTACGCTTCTCTTTGAAGTATCTGATAATCCGCTCGGCGTTTGTTCCTTCGCCTGATGCCAAAACCGCTATTTTTTTCATAACAACCTCCTATTTTATGCACAACGTATATAAAATTGTGCAAAGAAACAACATTTATTTGCAAGAATATTTGTTTAAGCCAAGAAATATTTATTCCTTTGCACCGAAAAATCAATAAATTATCTTATTTATAAACCTAAAAAATTAGAATTATGTCTGAAATTGCATCAAAAGTACAGAAAATTATCGTTGATAAATTGGGCGTAGAAGAATCAGAAGTTGTTCCAACAGCTAGCTTCACCAACGATTTGGGTGCAGACTCATTGGATACTGTAGAATTGATTATGGAATTCGAAAAGGAATTCGGCATTCAGATTCCCGACGATCAGGCAGAAAAAATCCAGACTGTAGGCGACGCTATCTCTTATATCGAGGCTAACGCTAAATAATTAATTCTATTTTATGGAATTAAAGAGAGTAGTAGTAACAGGTCTTGGTGCACTGACTCCCGTAGGAAATACAGTTCCAGAATTCTGGAACAACCTTGTCAACGGTGTCAGCGGAGCAGGACCTATTACTCATTTTGATGCGTCTAAATTCAAGACTCAGTTCGCTTGCGAAGTAAAAAACTTCAACGCGACCGATTTCATCGACCGCAAGGAAGCACGCAAGATGGACCTCTATACCCAATATGCCGTCGTAGCAGCAAAAGAAGCCGTTACTGACGCAGGGATAGATGTAGAAAAAGAAGATCTGAACAGAATCGGCGTCATTCTAGGAGTAGGAATCGGCGGAATCCATACTTTCGAAGAGGAAGTGGGAGGATATGAACAGACCAAAGACACAATCGGTCCGAAGTTCAGCCCGTTCTTCATACCTAAAATGATTGCTGACATCGCTTCCGGACAAATATCGATCATGTACGGCTTCCACGGACCGAACTTTACAACCACCTCAGCATGTGCCTCTTCTTCAAATGCCATTGCAGATGCATTCAACTACATCCGTCTGGGCAAGGCAAACATCATCGTTACAGGCGGTGCCGAAGCAGCCATTTTCCCGGCAGGCGTAGGAGGATTCAATGCCATGCACGCATTGTCTACACGCAATGACGACCCGGCACGCGCTTCGCGTCCTTTCAGCGCAAGCCGCGACGGATTCGTTATGGGAGAAGGTGCAGGATGCCTGATCCTTGAAGAGCTGGAACATGCAAAGGCACGCGGAGCGAAAATATATGCCGAAGTGGCCGGAACAGGCGCTTCTGCCGATGCCTACCACCTCACAGCTTCCCATCCGGACGGTCTGGGAGCCAAGCTCGTGATGAAAAATGCACTGGAAGATGCAGGCATGCAGCCGGAAGACATTGACTACATCAATGTTCACGGAACCTCTACTCCAGTAGGCGACATCTCGGAAGTGAAAGCCATCAAAGAGCTTTTCGGCGAACATGCCTACAAACTGAACATCAGCTCTACGAAATCAATGACAGGACACTTGCTGGGAGCTACCGGAGGTGTAGAAGCCATTGCAAGCGTATTGTCTGTAAAGAACGACATTGTTCCTCCGACTATCAACCATGAAGAAGGCGACAACGACGAGAACATCGACTACAGCCTGAACTTCACGTTCAACAAAGCACAGAAGCGTACGGTTCGCGCCGCTTTGAGCAACACATTCGGTTTCGGCGGACACAATGCATGTATAATTGTAAAAAAATACACTGAATAATTGTGTTTAGCAATATTATTGACAAGATAAGGCTTCTTTTCCGAAAGGACAGGGAGTCTTATCTTTGTTTTTACAAGATTCTGGGATTCTATCCAAAGAATATCGAGCTCTACAAGCAGGCACTTCTGCACAAGTCATCCTCAATAAAATCGCAGGAAGGAAGACTTCTGAACAACGAAAGACTGGAATTTCTGGGCGACGCTATCCTAGACGCAGTCGTAGGTGATATCGTATACAGGCATTTCGGAGGAAAACGTGAAGGCTTCCTCACCAATACGCGCTCTAAAATCGTCCAGCGCGAAACGCTGAACCGCATCGCCGTAGAGATAGGGCTTGACAAACTGATCAAATTTACCACACGCCAGTCGGCCCACAACAGCTATATGTGCGGAAACGCTTTCGAGGCACTTATAGGAGCCATCTATCTTGACCGCGGATATGATGCCTGCATGAGATTTATGAGCAAGCGCATCATGACGAACTATCTGGACATTGAGCAGGTTTCACGAAAAGAGGTCAACTTCAAGTCGAAGTTCATCGAGTGGAGCCAGAAGAACAAATTCGCCATCGAATTTATTCTGCTGGAACAGTCGGTAGACGACAGCCAAAGCCCCGTGTTCGAAACGCAGATAAACATCGAAGGCATCCCGGCAGGAAGAGGGAAAGGATACTCCAAGAAAGAATCGCAGCAGGAAGCCGCCCACAAAAGCCTGAAAAAGATTAAAAACGATGCGGCCTTCATCGACTTAATCTTTGCAGCCAAGAAAGAAAGAGAGATGAAGAATGAAGAAGAGATGCAGGCACAAGAAAAGACAGGAGATTCACTCCCCGAGAAACAAGAAAATGCCGGCTCTACAGCCCTGACCGCAACGGAAACAAAAGCCGAACTTCCGGCCGAGAAATATGAAGACATCGAACGGATCATCTCGGAAGCTGAAAACGCAGCCTTTCTTGAGGCAGAAAAAGAAAAGGATGCGATGAAACTATCCGAACAGGACTAGGATACAAAGGCACAAAAGAACGCCATCAGACTGCAGATCTTGACAAACGCGCATTTGTGCCTTTGCGCTTCAAACTATATTCCGGCACATCACTTGCCGAAATTTCCTTTTGCCGGAACATAAATGGGATGGGTGCGCGCCCCCACGTTCTTCAGCCGGCCTTCTTCCACAAGCTTCTTTATCACCCTTGCCGCAGTAGAACGGGTAAAGCCGCAAATGTCTTCCAGCTTCTGTCTTGTAAGCACCTCCCCGTTCCCGAAAAATTCCGCCAGCAGCTTCTCAAGCTTTTCATCCGAACACTTCGCCGAATGCGGACGGATATCCGAGCGTTCGGTTTCCGCATTGCGCATCAGTTCAAGCAAGCGTTTGTCGGGGCGGAAGCGCACGGTTCTGACCTTCACGTCCCTCGAGCGTGTATCTTTCGGATTCTTGGTTTCCGGGCATTTCAGCGTCACCTGAAAATATCCCAGCCCTTCTACGTGCACCCGCTCTCCTTCTTTCAGATGCCAGGCCAGTTCCTGCCCAAGCGAAACCAGCACCGCATGCACGTCGGCCTCTGTCAGCGTACACCGCTGCTGTATGCTGCTCGCCAGGGCATCTGTGCTGACATGCCGGAAATTGACCACGCGCGCATAATAACGTTTCTTTGATGTGCCCTCCGTATCGGGCGTACGATAAAATTCAAACTTGATTGCCATTTCTTTCAATCCGTCGGTTAAGGTTAAACATCGGTTTCAATTTATCTCTTCACTGGAGTGATACGTTCGTTTCACTGGAGTGATGCGTTCTCCCCACTGCAGTGAGGACATCGTATCACTCCAGTGAAGAGGTAAAAACAACAAGACAAAGATAGAATAATTTTCGGAACAGTGCAATTTTTCTTCCCCGCACGGTGCCAGGATTATCCGAAGCAGATCCCCATGTGGCGGCCCTGCACAACCAGGTCGTGTTCTTCCGTAACCAGCTTCAGCTTGCCGGCCACCTCACTCAGAGCAACCGAGTCAATGCTGTCGCCACGAAGCGCGACCATCTTTCCGAAACGTCCCTGGGCAATCAGGTCCACCGCATGGCCTCCCATACGGGTAGCCAGATTGCGGTCGTAAGCCGTTGGGGCACCTCCGCGCTGAATATAGCCCAGCACAGTTTCGCGCGTTTCAAACCCTGTTTCATATTCTATTTCTTCCGCTATGTATTGAGCGGCTTTCTTTCCGCCTAAGGTCTGGATGCCTTCTGCCACAACCACGATAGAGTAAGGCTTTCCCCGCTTCAGCCGGTCGATAATCGCGTCGCCTATCCGATGCATGTCGTACGGGATTTCAGGAAGCAGAATGATGTCGCCTCCCCCGGCCATGCCCGAGTAAAGGGCTATCCATCCGGCCTTATGCCCCATCACCTCAATCACCATCACACGCTGGTGCGAACTCGCGGTCGAGTGCAGGCGGTCGATAGCGTCGGTAGCGATAGAAACCGCCGAATCGAACCCGAACGAAACATCAGTTCCCCACACGTCGTTGTCTATTGTTTTCGGAATCCCCACCACATTCACTCCCATTTCGGCCAGCCGTGCGGCGGTTTTCTGCGTGCCGTTTCCGCCGATGCACACAATGCAGTCCAACTGGTGGTCTTTGATTGTCTGAAGCAGGATGGCCGGCTTGTCTTCTGAAAAGGCGCCGCTCCCTCTCCGCTTGAACGGCTTGACGCGGGACGTTCCCAGAATCGTGCCGCCCAAATTCAGCAAGCCCGTCAGAGAATTATTGTCCAGCCGGACAATATCATCGTCCAGCAACCCTCTGAAGCCGTTCCGGATGCCGTACACTTCCATTCCATAATGGTTGACGGCCGCTTTGCATACCCCGCGAATCGTAGCGTTGATGCCCGGACAATCACCGCCTGAAGTCAAGATTCCTACTTTCATAGTCTACCGCATTTAAATTTGTGATGTAAAGGTAAGAAAAAAGTAACCAAAAGTCGCCACTAAGGGAAAAATAATACACGCCGCACAAAAAATTGGAAAGAAAAAATTACCTTTGCAGATGGAGTGTTGAAATAAAGACAGCAAATGAATACAACAAAAGTGATAGGAAAAATATTCGGTTCGCGGCAGAGGGCTATCGAAAAGTATGCCACTGAAACAGAAGCCATTCAGAACCGGGTATTCCAGAAACTGATACAGCAGGCCGCTCCGACGGAGTGGGGAAAGAAATACGACTACGCGCACATACGGACCTATGAGGATTTCCGGCGCGTACCCATCCAGACCTACGAAGAAGCAAAAGGCTACATCGACCGGATGAGGCACGGAGAAGAAGACGTGCTATGGCCGGGAAAGATTATCTGGTATGCCAAATCCTCCGGAACGACAAACGACAAAAGCAAATTCATCCCGGTGAGCCAGGACGGTCTGCACGGAATACACTACAAGGGAGGAGTTGACGCCGTCGCGCTTTATCTGGCGGAAAATCCCGAAAGCCGGTTCTTCTCGGGCAAGGGACTGATTCTGGGAGGAAGCCACAGCCCCAACTACAACGTGAAAGACAGCCTGGTGGGCGACCTGTCGGCCATTCTGATCCAGAACATCAACCCGCTGGTAAACTTTATCCGCGTTCCGAGCAAGGAAATCGCGCTGCTCAGCGAATTTGAAGAAAAGGTGGAGCGCATAGCCGAAACAACCATCCACGAGAACGTGACCAACATCTCGGGCGTTCCCTCATGGATGCTTGCCGTCATCAAACGCATTCTTGAGAAGACAGGAGCGAAACACCTGAACGAAGTGTGGCCCAACCTGGAGGTGTTCTTCCATGGGGGCGTATGCTTCACGCCATACCGCGAACAATACAGGCAGCTGATACCGGGAAGCCAGATGCACTACATGGAAACCTACAACGCCAGCGAAGGCTTTTTCGGACTCCAAAGCAATCTGAACGACCCTGCCATGCTGCTGATGATTGACTATGACGTGTTCTACGAATTCATTCCGCTGGAAGAAATCGACGACCCGGAACCGCATATCGTGCCTCTCACCGGCGTGGAAGTGGGACGGAACTATGCCATCGTCATCAGCACTTCGTGCGGGCTGTGGCGGTATATCCTGGGAGATACAGTAAAGTTCACCCAAAAGAATCCGTACAAGTTCATCATCTCCGGACGCACAAAGCACTTCATCAACGCCTTCGGCGAAGAACTGATGGTGGACAATGCGGAAAAGGGACTGGCGCAGGCTTGTGCCGCAACAGGAGCACAGGTGCTCGAATACACGGCGGCCCCCGTATTTATGGATGCGGACGCAAAATGCCGGCACCAGTGGCTGATAGAATTCAGCGTCATGCCGGATTCGCTCGAAAAGTTCCGCGACATACTCGACCGGTCGCTTCAGGAAATCAACTCCGACTACGAGGCCAAACGGCACAAGGACATCACCCTGCAAAAGCTGGAAATCATCGTGGCACGTCCCAATCTGTTCCACGACTGGCTGAAGCAAAAAGGCAAATTGGGAGGGCAGCATAAAGTGCCCCGGCTCAGCAACAACCGAAACTATATAGACGAAATCCTGCAACTGAACCATTAAACCGCTAAAAACCGAATGAAACCGATTCCCAAATACATCGCTCTGCTGCTGATTATCATCGGCTTCTATGCGTGCGCCAGCACCGGACAGCCCGACGGGGGACCATACGACGAAACTCCGCCGAAGTTCGTGCGCGCCACGCCCGAACCGAACGCAACCAACAACAAACGAAAGAAAATATCCATCGAGTTTGACGAATACATCAAGCTCGACAAGCCTTCGGAAAAAGTCATCATCTCTCCTCCCCAAAAAGAAGCTCCCGAAGTAAAAGTGAGCGGACACAGAGTGCTGGTGGAGTTCTTCGACACGCTGCAGGAGAACACGACTTATACGGTGGACTTCGGCGACGCAATCGTAGACAACAACGAAGACAATCCGCTGGGCAACTTTGCCTATGCATTCTCAACGGGAGAACATATCGACACGATGGAGGTGTCGGGCACCGTGCTCAACGCCCAGGACCTGGAACCGATAAAGGGCATTCAAGTGGGCCTTCACAAGGATCTGAACGACACGGCATTCACCAAACTGCCTTTCGCGCGCATTTCGCGCACAGACAGCCGCGGGCATTTCACCATCCGCGGAGTCGCTCCGGGAAAATACCGCATCTATGCGCTTCAGGACGGAAACCAGAACTATCTGTTTGATTCGAAAACGGAAGCCATCGCCTGGCAGGATTCGCTGGTCATCCCAAGCATGGCTCCGGCCGTAAGGCAGGATACCGTATGGAACGAACTCGACACGCTGGCCTACGACACGATTTATGAAGTGAAATACACCCGCTTCATGCCCGACGATCTCATTCTCCGCGCATTCAAGGAAGAAAATCCCATGCAGTATCTGGTAAAGAGCGAACGGGAGCAACTGAACCGCTTTTCTCTGTATTTCAGTGCAAAGGCCGACACGCTTCCTACAATCAAGGGACTTGACTTTGACGAGAAAGACGCGTTCGTAATCGAAAGCAACGCACGCCACGATACCATCCGATACTGGATAAAGGATACGACGCTCTGCGAACGCGACACGCTGACCTTCCAGATGGATTATCTTGCCACAGACACCCTGGGAAAACTGGTTCCCAAGACAGATACCTTGCGGATGATGAACAAAATCAACAAGGAGCGCCGCCTGGCAATGGCGGAAGACGCGCGGAAGAAAGAAGAGAAAGAACGGAAAAGAAGGGAAAAGCGAGGCGATACCATCAAGGCAGAGCCCAAGTTCTTTGCCATGACGGTCGATGCTCCTTCTAGCCTGGACATCAACAAAAACGTTGTGCTCAGATTTGAAGAGCCGGTTGAACATATCGATACCTCCGGCATTCATCTGGCCGTAATGGTAGACTCCGTATGGCAGGAAACTCCGTTCATCTTCAGAGCCGACTCCGGGGTTCACAGGCAATATCAGATTCTTGCAAACTGGGAGCCGGGACAGGAGTATCAGCTCACCATCGACTCGCTTGCCATCAAGGGCATTTACGGACTGTATACGAACAAGACCGAAAACAAGCTGAAAGTGAAAACGCTTGAAGAATACGGCACGCTCTACCTGAATATCATAGGGGCAGGCCCTCATGCCATCGTGCAATTGCTGAACAGCAGCGATGCCGTGGTGCGCCAGCAGACCGTTACCGACAAGAACACATGCGACTTTTATTTCCTCCAGCCCAGCACCCAATACTATATCCGCCTGATAAACGACAGGAATAATAACGGTGTATGGGATACAGGAAACTACGAGAATAAAATCCAGCCGGAAGAAGTTTTCTATTTTCCCAAAGTTTGGGAAATGAAGGCTAACTTCGAGTTCGAGGAAACATGGGACATTCATGCCGTGCCGCTCGACAAGCAAAAGCTGGATGAAATAAAGAAACAGAAACCAGAAGAAGCCAAAAAAATCAAGGACCGCAACAAGGAGCGGGCACGTAAATTAGGAAAAACATGAGAAAACTGATTCTTTGCCTCTGCCTTCTGATAGGAAGCATGGCAGCTAAAGCACAATGCGGCGCGGTAAACGACGCCATCAAGCCGGGCGAAACTCTGTCGTACGAACTGAAGTTCAACTGGAAGTTCATCTGGATCAATGCCGGATGGGCAAAAATGACAGTAAACGAAGCAACCTACAAAGGGATGCCCTGCCTGAGGACAGACCTGGAATCATATACAAACAAAAAGATAGACTTCTTCTTCAAAATGCGCGACACGCTGACCTGCATAACGACAAAGGATCTGGTGCCGGTGTATTTCCGCAAAGGAGCTGAAGAAGGAAAGCGGTACACAGTAGACGAAGTAAACTTCAGCTACCGGAACGGACTGTGCATCGTCGACCAGCAACGCACGCTTAGAGGAAATACAGACAAGCACCACGATGAAATGGAGGTCTGTGTATACGATATGCTGAGCATCCTGCTGCAGGCCCGCTCATACGATCCGACAGACTATAAAGTAGGACAAAAGATTCTGTTTTCCATGGCAACGGGAAGAGCGATCGAAAAACAGACACTTATCTACCGCGGCAAGGAAAACTTCAAGTCGGAAAACAATGTCACTTATCGCTGCCTTGTGTTCTCACTGGTCGAATATACCGCTGAAGGGAAAGAAAAAGAGGTCATCACATTCTACGTGACAGACGACCGCAACCATCTTCCCGTCCGCCTGGACATGTACCTGAACTTCGGCTCAGCCAAGGCATTCCTGACAAACATCGAAGGCAACCGGCATCCGCTGACTTCGATCGTGGAAGAAGGAAAATAAAGATCTCCCCAAATGAAATAACTTAAGACAAAGAGGTTGTGCCGGCATTTCGACACAACCTCTTGTGGTGAAAGAAAGCTGCTCCGACATTCCGGCAAAGCCTCGTGATCCGAAGCTTCAGGAAATGCATACACATCAGATCTGACATGACAAAAAGTCGGTCTGCCAACAAAAAAAAGACGGACACCCGCAGGCATCCGTCCCTTTGCAGTCAATATTCAAAAGCTTTATTCTGCACCTTCATCGCTCAGCGTAGCAATACTTACCCGGTTCCAGTCGGCTTCCGAGAACATATTTCCAACGCCCTGTCCTTCTGCCGAGATACGGCTTGCACTGATTTTGTATCTGTTCACCAGTATCTTCTTCACTGCATCCGCACGTTGCTGTGCAATGCGTGCATTTACCTCTGCACTTCCTTCGGGAGAAGCATACCCCTTGATTGAAACAGTGCTTCCCGGATGATTCTTCATATATGTAGCGATACGCTCAACATTCGGAATCTGATCGGAGCCTACCGAAGTGCTTCCCTGACGGAAAGTAACGACTGACTCAAGCGACATGGTATGGCTGTTCTTAACGATTGTTTCGATCGGCGCATTCTGACATTCCGAAAGTTCCTTCCGACATTTTTCCAAAGCGTCCTGCAATTCGTTGGCACGTGCCGCGCTATTATCCAGCGCTTCTCTTTTGAGTTCAACCTCTGCGCGCAATGCGTTAACTTTTTTATTCAACGCCTCTGCCTCACACGCATCGTACGGACGCTGGATCGTCATATAGTGTTTGCCATTGCTTCCGCGGAAGTGGTAGGTCACACCAGCCAGAAGTTCCATTGCCGATCTGTTAACATTCAGTGCGGTTCCGTCCATACGCCATACTACTGCAGGCTTGATGTTGACAGACCATGCTTTCTCTGCGCCCAGATTAAAATTCAAGCTTGCTCCAAAACGGGTGGTCAGATAACTGTCGTCCTTTCCATAGCCCGAATTCATGAAATCGTGTCCCCAGCCGAATCCGCTGACAGCTTCAACCTCAAACAGACGCGGTTTGCCAAGGTATCCTCCAAACAGATTGTTCAAGTTGATCTTGCCATTGGCAGTAAGAGTCAGTGCATCAAAGGCTGTACGGCTATATGAAGTGTTCACAGCAGACAACCCCTGAAATGACAGGCCGAATACCGGAGTTACCTGTTTTCCGAGTTCCAGGCCTACAGCTCCACGCATGTTCTTCCAGAAGGCAGAATGAGAGAGCGGAGTGACTCCGCCGCCGTTCAGGCCGATATACCAGTTGTCGAAGAAGGCAGTACCTTCATACGCTTTCTGTGCGTTCACAGACACAGCCATTGCAGCAAACAACGCTGCAACCATTGCAATTTTCTTTCTCATTTTCTTTTAATTTAGTTAAGTTCTTGTCTTTAGTGTATTACAAAATCGATGCCATTCATGTATCCCATCTGGTGGAAAACAAAACAGACAAAGAAAAGTTTCATCCGTATATAAAAAAATACCCTGCCAATTAAATTGACAGGATACTTCTTATAACAACCGGTTTACGTTATTTGTTCAATTTCCATGTAAATCCGTCTTTTGTATCTTTCACCTCAAAACCCAAGGCAGAAAGACTGTCACGGATCTTGTCGCTGGTAGCCCAGTCCTTATTGGCTTTTGCTTTCATACGCTGTTCAAGCAGCATGTCAACAACTTTGCCGAACGCTTCTTCACGAGCCTCATTATTCTCAGTTTCCGACTTCAGTCCCAGAATATCAAACGCGAACAGACTGAACACATCTTTCAGTTCTTCCAGATCTTCTGCACTGATGGTCGCCTTCTTGTCAGTCACCGTATTTACCATACGGACAGCATCAAAGAGATGAGAAATTACAATCGGCGTATTCAGGTCGTCATTCATCGCCTCGTAGCATTTCTCACGCAATCCGGCCGGTTCTATGCCCGAAGTCGTTGCAGAAGGAGCAATGCGCTCCAGATTCTTGAATCCTTCCATCAAACGTTCGAGTCCCTTTTCGGCAGCCTGCAGCGCTTCATTGCTGAAGTCAACCGTACTGCGGTAGTGAGCCTGAAGAATGAAGAAACGGATTGTCATCGGCGAATAAGCTTGAGAAAGCAGCTTGTTGGAACCGGTAAAGAACTCCTCAAGCGTGATGAAATTGCCGAGCGACTTGCCCATCTTCTGTCCGTTGATGGTAATCATGTTGTTGTGCATCCAATAGCGCACCATCTGATGTCCCTCAGAAGCCACAGCCTGAGCAATCTCACATTCATGATGCGGGAAAACCAAGTCCATACCTCCTCCATGAATATCAAATGTTTCCCCCAGATACTTGCGTCCCATGGCTGTACATTCGCAATGCCAGCCGGGGAATCCGTTGCTCCACGGAGAAGGCCAGCGCATGATGTGTTCCGGCTGCGCACATTTCCAGAGAGCGAAATCGGCCGGATTATGCTTCTCTTCCTGACCGTCCAGTTCACGGGTTGTATTGAGCACATCGTCAAGGTTGCGTCCCGAAAGCACGCCGTAGTGATGATCCTTATTATATTTTGCCACGTCAAAATACACCGAACCTTCGCTAACATAGGCATATCCGTTTTTCAGGATCTCCTCCACCAGCTTAATCTGCTCGATGATATGCCCCGAAGCATGCGGTTCAATGCTTGGCGGAAGCACATTCAGCGCCTCCATCGCCTTATGGTAACGGATCAGATAATATTGCACAACTTCCATCGGCTCCAACTGTTCCAGGCGCGCTTTCTTTGCAATCTTGTCTTCTCCGTCATCCGCATCATGCTCCAGATGTCCTACATCCGTAATGTTGCGCACATAACGCACCTTATAGCCCAAATGCTTCAGGTAGCGGAAAAGAATATCAAAAGTGATTGCCGGACGAGCATGGCCCAAATGAGCATCCCCGTATACGGTAGGACCGCAGACATACATCCCGACATGAGGAGCGTGCAAAGGAACGAACAGCTCCTTCCTGCGGGTCAAAGTATTGTAAATAATCAGCTTGTCAGTTTCCATAATTATAATGATTAGTTGCGCAAAGTTATAAATTTTATAATTATCCGCAACCATCCGCGCGTTTTACTTCACCAATATGCATCCCCCTTCGGGTTGAATGACCATCTCCACCCTTGCCGGGTTTTTGATTTTCTTCTGCTCCACCTGCAGGCTTCTCCCCTTTCCGTCCGCATAGCATGACACTTCATCTCCTTTTTGAAGCATCGGGAGGTCCAGCTCCAGCTTCAGCGGTTCCTTCCGGGCGTTGATTCCGGCTATGTACCACCGGCTTCCGTTCCGCCGCGCCAGCACGCAGTACTCTCCGGGATAGCCGTCGATGAATACCGTTTCGTCCCATGTGGTGGGAACCTCCCTCAGGAAGTCCAGCGCCTGTCGGGGAGCGTCCGTCAGGTTGTTCGGCGTGAGAGCGAAGTTCTGCACGGGGTTCTGGAAGAGGACGGCCGTGGCCAACTGGAAGGCGTCCGTTGTCCTGCGTGTCGTCCCCCCGTCGTTCGTGCGGTTGTAGCGCCTGTTCAGGAAGGTCCCTCCGAATTCCATGCATCCCACTGCATTGCGGATGAACGGGTGCAGGCAGGCGTTGAACGCTTCCATGTCATCGAAGTGCTGGCTGAACACAAGGTTTTCGGAAGCGAGCACCGCTTCGCTCCCCACGTAGTTGGGATACATGCGCTCCCATCCGCGGGGCAGCGTACACCCGTGGAAGATGACCATCAGGCCGTAGTCGTCCGCATCGCTCAGGATAGCCTCGTAGAGCCTCATCGTTTCCTGCTTGTCGCCTCCGAAGAAGTCCACCTTGATTCCCTTCGCGCCAATTTCCTTCAGCCACTTCATTTCGCGCTTCCGTTCCACCGGACTGTCCATCCGGTTGGTGGGACCCTGCACGATGTCGTTCCAGTAGCCGCTTGAGCTGTACCACACGAACAGGTCCACATTTTTGGACCGCGCATAGTCTGCAAGCCGCTTCATACCATCCCGGCCGATGTTCGTATCCCACCAGTTGTCGACCAGCGTGTATTTGAATCCCATTTCCGAGGCCAGGTCAACGAACTTCACCTGGTCG
>NZ_JAUDEN010000021.1:0-45550 GCF_030373775.1 Bacteroides gallinaceum
CAGCATAGATTTGAGTGGTGGTGACATTCTTATGCATCAGCATCTTCGATACTGTGTAAATATCTGTGCCTAAAGAGATTTGAATGACGGCGTATGAATGACGGAAGCAGTGGAAGGTTATGTGCTTTTTGATTCCGGCTTCGGCAATCCATTGTTTCAGGGGATGATGAGTCATGGATCGGGTTAAGCCTTTGAAGACTTTTCCGGTGCCCCATTCGCCACACAACTCCAGTGCTTCCTGACTGATGGGAAGGGTGGCCTCGGTTTCTGTCTTTTCGGTGCAGATACGGATGTAGTAGCCCTGATCCGGCCCGACTTCAAAATCACGCCAGTCCAGCTTTAGAATATCACTGATACGTAGGCCTGTCATGCAGGCAAACAGGGAGGCTTGTTTTAAGACTGGAATCTTGCATGGCGTAGCCGCCAGTTTTTTGACTTCATCAAGTGTCAGATACTCTTTCTTGACCTCTTTCCATTCAATCTTTTCCAGAAAGTCGTTCAAGTTCTCACGCAGCATCTTCTCTTTATAGGCTATTTTCAACAAGGCTCGGAAAGTTGAATAATAGCCGGCTGCCGAATTTCGTGAGATGTAAGCATTGGGATGATTGATCTGTTTGCATTTGAGCAGGTAATCCCTGAACTTCTCACACAGTTCCACGGTGACATCACCAAAGGTGCATTTGCCACCGACAAATTTCTCGAAGTGGTTGTAAACGCAATCCCATTTCTCGTACTTTTCTCGTGCTTTAGTCCGGAAATAGGCGAGGAAATCTACCTTTTGTTTGTTCTTATCCAGGAACCCGAATTCTTCATTGATAAGCGACTGGACACGGATACAGCGGATTGCCTCTGCCTTGTTCAGCATATCCTGATTGAACATTCTTTGCTGCTCGTTCTTGGGCTTGGCATAAATGTAGATGCCGAGGAATTCCCGGCGGCTCATCTTCATCGTGTAAGGATTGCGGATGGCCGGGTAATAATCCAGATAAAGAGATATGCGGTCGTTACGCAATGGTTTTTGTCTCAGTGTTACGTTGGTGCATGTAAGTGTCATAGCTATATTGTTTTTTGATTAATACTTGTTTTTGTTGCAAATAAAATAGGTGTTCTAATGGTGGTATTTATCACCGGAAAATAACTTTTGCCTCATTCTATCTTTGGAGGCTCAAAGAACTTGTCCAACTCTGCTCGCAGGATCTTGGTATATTTACCGACCTTGACACGGGGAATATTATGGTATTTCACATAATGGTAGAGTTGGTCCCGTGTCAGATTGAATCGCTCCATCGCTTCGGCAATGGTGTAGTATTTGGGCTCTTCGGGAGCTATGAGACCTTTAGCAATATCCACATGCTTCTTGGAGTAGTACACCATGATGCCGACCTTCTTCTTGGGAATGGCATTCTTTGATACAAAAGAATAGATGGCCGTCAGCGTCATGCCGAACTTCTCTTGCATGTCTTGCGTGCTGTACCATTCCTTGATTTCAGGATCGGGAGCTTTCTTTGCAAAGTAGTCATCAATATGCTTTTTGCTCCAATAGGTTTTCCCACGGTGAAAGGTTCGTGGAATATTATGTTCCTTAGCGATGTGAAATATCCAGGAATCCTTTACGCCATACTTTTCCTTAACTTCAGCTGTGGTGTAGAAATCATTAATGGAAGTTTTGTTTCTGACCGGAATTTTAAATTCTATCGGCTTATTGAATAAGTTATCAATATCTTCCTTTTTCAATAGAAATTTATATCCAAGTCTGGTGGCTTTAAGTTCACCCCTTTTCAGATAGCCATAAAGAGTAGGTCGGGTTACTCCAATGTATGTGGCAGCTTCTGTGATAGTAAGAATAGGCTTGTCTCTGATTTTTGCAATCGGTTTCTCCTTGATGACTTTTTCGACAATTTGGTTGTTAGCCTTAATAGAAGCCTCACGTTTCTTCTGTTTATACAGAAGGTTTGCACATCTGTGCGAACAACAGGTTGTAGTTGTTTTATGCGCAATGAATTCTTGCTTGCACCACGCACAGATTCGTCTGATTTCAATGTTGCTACTCATGTTATTTCTCCTTATTTCTCCAATATTTTTGTATAACTCCGTAAAATCCCGTAAAATGGCGTAAAAGTTCTCCACGACCTTGCCAACGAAAATCCTCAGATTTCGTGGTGAGGTACACAGGAGGTACAAAAAATGGCGTAAAAAGGCTTAGCAACGATTATCAACGATACTTGAGCAACAAAAAAGGCGCCCGTAAAGAGCGCCATACTAATCGATTGTAATCGATTTAACTATTTGATAATCAGGTATTTATTTCCCGATGCAAAAATGCTTAAAAATATTCCCCAGCACATCGTCTGTTGTAACTTCTCCTATGATATCATTCAGGTGGAAGATACATTCACGGAGATCTTGAGATATGAAGTCTCCGGAAAGGTTTGCCGACAGACCGTCTTGTACGCGGCGTATTGCTTTAAGGGCGTGGGCGAGAGCTTCGTAGTGGCGGATATTCGTTACGATAATGTCGCCCTGTCGGATGTCTGGCAGGTGGACGAGGTCGACAAGCAGCGATTGCAGGCGGTCGATGTGGAGCCTCTGTCTGGCAGAAATCGCAATTATGTGCCAGTTGCTGCCGGAAGCTGTATCGATGAAGTCAGGCAGACGGTCGGGCAAACACCCTGCTGCATCGCATTTGTTCATGGCGAGAACAACCTGCTTGTGTGCAAGATGCGGGCGCACTTTTTCGTAAAAAGTGCGGAAGTCGTTGAGAGAACGTGTAAGATCGTACATCAGAATGACGATCTGTGCCTGATCCAGCGCTTTGAAGCTCCGTTCGATGCCCATGGCTTCAATCGTGTCGCTCGTTTGACGGATGCCCGCAGTGTCGATGAAACGGAAAGTGATGCCGCGGATGTTCATCGTGTCTTCTATCACATCACGGGTGGTGCCGTGAATGTCACTTACGATGGCACGGTCTTCGCCCACCAGCGCATTGAGGAGGGTTGACTTGCCGGCATTGGTTTCTCCGATAATGGCAACAGGAACGCCATTCTTGATGGCGTTGCCCGTGCTGAACGAATCGGCCAGCCTGCTTATGAGATGTTCTATCCGGGCGGCAAGCGACTGCAGTTCCGAGCGGTCGGCAAATTCCAGTTCCTCGTGGTCGCTGAAGTCCAGTTCAAGCTCCATGAGCGAAGTCAGGTGGAGCAGCTGGTTGCGGAGATTCGCCAGCTCACGGCTGAATCCCCCACGCATTTGGTTCATGGCAAGACGGTGGGTAGCTTCAGAGGTTGAGGCGATAAGGTCGGCTACGGCCTCTGCCTGGCTCAGGTCCATCTTGCCGTTCAGAAAAGCACGTTGGGTATATTCGCCCGGACCGGCAGCGCGGCAGCCATGGTCGATGAGCAGTTGCATCACTTTTTGGAGAATATAAGAAGAACCATGACAGGATATTTCAGTAGAATCTTCTCCCGTGTATGAATGAGGGGCGCGGAAAAGGCTTACCAGCACTTCGTCGATAATTTCTCCCCGGCTGTCTTTGATGTGGCCGAAAGTCAGTGTATAAGGCTTGCGTTCTGCCAGCGGTACAGACGAACCGGCAGGAGTGAAAATGCGGTCGGTTATAAGGATGGCTTCCGGTCCTGACACACGGATCGTTCCTATGGCACCTCCCTGTGCAGTTGCTATGGCGCAGATGGTATCTTGTATATTCATTCTTCAGTTGCAGATAATTGGCTTTATGGGACGGGGAAAGTCATAGCCGGACCTTCCGTCCCTTATTTGATAATTAATACAGTTCGCTGACCAGCAGGCGGACGGTTTCTTCGAGGTATTTCTTGTCCGTTTCGTCGAAGTCATCCAAGCGGTCTGAATCGATGTCGAGCACACCCTTTACTTCTCCGTTTGCGATGAGCGGCACCACAATCTCCGAGCGGGAGAGGGAGCTGCAGGCGATGTGGCCGGGAAACTGGTCTACGTCGGGCACTACGACAGTGCGGCCTTCCGCCCATGCCGTTCCGCATACGCCTCGCCCTTTGCGGATGCTGTAGCAGGCCACGCTTCCCTGGAAGGGTCCGAGTATAAGCGCATTGTTTTGCACCAGGTAAAAGCCGACCCAGAAAAATCCGAAAGCTTCCTTGAGAGCGGCAGAAGCGTTGGCAAGCACGCTTACCTCGTGCGGCTCGTCTTTGATAAGAGAGGCGAATTGCTCAAGAAAAACCTTATATCGTTCCGTTTTGTCTGTGATGTTATTCTGCTTGAAACTTGCTTCCATTTTGCAGTTGTCTTATGTTAGATTAAATTCGGTTGAGTACAAGCTGGATCAGATCGTCGATATGCGTCTTGTAGCCCGTATCAGCTTCTTTCTTTACGCGGTTGGCGATGACCATGCATACCGTGGTAGCTTTGTGCCCGAGCAGGCGCGCCAGTCCCGCCAGTGCAGAGCTTTCCATCTCGTAGTTGGTGATGTGCTTGCCCTGGTATTCGAAGCTTTCAATCTTTTCGTTCTGGTGCGGATCGGCAAGGGGGATGCGCAGCCGTCTTCCTTGGGGGCCGAAAAAGCCTCCGCAGGCCACGGTGATGCCCCGCACCAGGTCTTTTTCCGCGATGCGTTCCGTCAGTTCTTTGTCGGCATGCACGGCGTAAAGGGCAGGAGAGCAGAGGTTGCCGCTCCATCCCAGATGGTTGAGCAGGGCACGCTCAAGAGGCAGGTCGCATACGGCGTTGCGTCCTTCGTAAAAGTTGAGCAGCCCGTCCAATCCGATGGAAGTTTCCGAGCAGATGAAAGTGCCTGCGGGCGTATAGTGCTGCAGCCCTCCGCAGGTGCCGATGCGCACCAGCTCCAGTTGCCGGAACGTATCTTTCTCCTTGCGCGTCAGGAAGTCGATGTTTGCCAATGCATCCAGTTCGTTCATTACGATGTCGATGTTGTCACAGCCGATTCCGGTTGACATTGCCGTAATCCGTTTGCCCTGGTATGTGCCGGTGACCGTATGGAATTCGCGGCTCTGGATGTCACACTCTTTCGATTCAAAATGCGACGCAACCAGGTCCACACGTCCGGGATCGCCTACGAGAATCACCTTGGAAGCAAGCTGGTCGGGGCGTACATGCAAGTGGAATATGGATCCGTCTTCATTGATTATCAGTTCAGAAGGAGGAAAGTATGTTTTTGTGTTCATAAGTTGTAGTTTTTATTTCAGACCGCACAGCGTGCCCGCATGAGCTTCTGTGCTGTCTGCTGTGGTTATAATTATTTTCCTATCGGGTCGTTGTTTGCCGGATGCGAGTCGGGGCGGGCTATGCTGTTGCGCATTTCGGTGTCCGCCTGTATGTTCTTCATCCGGTAGTAGTCCATGATGCCGAGGTTTCCGCTGCGGAATGCGTCGGCCATTGCTTTGGGCACTTCGGCTTCCGCCTGTATGACGTTGGCCCGCGCTTCTTCTGCCTTGGCTTTCATTTCCTGTTCCAGAGCCACGGCCATGGCGCGGCGTTCTTCGGCTTTTGCCTGGGCTATGTTCTTGTCTGCGTTGGCCTGGTCTATCTGGAGGGATGCTCCGATGTTGCGGCCTATGTCGATGTCGGCGATGTCGATGGAGAGAATCTCGAAAGCTGTGCCGGCGTCAAGGCCTTTGCGGAGCACAAGCTTTGAGATGGAGTCCGGGTTTTCGAGCACCGACTTGTGGTTTTCGGATGAGCCGATTGACGAAACGATGCCTTCGCCTACACGCGCCAGAACGGTGTCTTCGCCGGCTCCTCCCACAAGCTGGCGGATGTTGGCGCGAACCGTCACGCGGGCTTTGGCTATCAGCTGGATTCCGTCTTTTGCCACGGCTGTCACCGGAGGGGTGTCAATCACTTTCGGGTTGACCGACATTTGGACGGCTTCGAATACGTCGCGTCCCGCAAGGTCGATTCCTGTAGCCATCTGGAAGGAAAGCTCGATATTGGCTTTCGATGCGGAAACCAGGGCGTGGACGACTTTCTCCACGTGTCCGCCTGCCATGTAGTGGGCTTCAAGTTCGTCGCGGGTGATGTTGCTCAGCCCTGCCTTGTGCGCTTCGATCATGGCCGGCACGATGGTGTGCGGCGGCACGTTGCGGATGCGCATCAGGAAAAGCTGTATGAGCGAGATGCTTACGCCCGACACTTTGGCGGAGAGCCAGAGGAAGAAGGGAACATAATGGAAAAAGATTGCCAGCAGGATAATGGCTCCTACGGCCATGACGGCAAGTGGCAGAATACCGGAACTGAACATAAGATTGGTTGTTTTAAAGGTTATTGAATAAGGTCTTGAAAAAGCGTGCTTTTACGCCTGGAGGCGTTTCACATAAACGGTGCCGTTGTCAATGCGTACAATTTCGATTTGGGATTTCTCGTCAATGAACCCGTCGGCCGACTGCACTTCGATAATCTTTCCGTTGAAGTCGGCGTTTCCGATGAGCGTGAGCCTTGTCACGGAAATCCCCGTGTCGCCCGGTTTCAGGTCGAGTCCCTTCAGCGGTTCGGGCTTGAAGTTGAGCGTCTTCTTCAATGCCAGCCTGTCGACCGTCTTGGAGCGCATGAACCAGGCGGTTACCATGGCGACACCTGCGGCGGAAGCTCCGACCGTGATCCATCCTGCCATGAAGCCCACATTGGCAAAGGCATAATAGATTGCAAAGAGAATGCAGCATGCTGCACTCAGTCCGGCTACGCTGATGCCTGGAATGAGAAACACTTCGATGGCAAACAGGATGAGTCCGCCTGCAATCAGTGCGATGATGATTAATGTAGACATGGCAGATAGGTTTTTAAAGATGTTTTATTGCTTTGATTTCCGTGTTCCGGACTTCAACGGTCAGGCTGCTGATTTCTTTCTGCAGCTCGTTCACTCTCTTTTCTTTGTCGAGGATGCCCGGAGCCATCCGCTGCCTGTCGGCGGGATTGACGGCCTGGGTATAACTGTAGCGTGCATCTTCGAGCGATTTTTTCAGAGCGGCCAGATCTTTCTGCTTCTGTTGCAGTTGGGTGAAGAGCTTCAGCGCCTGTGCAGACCGGAAGTCGCCCAGCTTGCGGTAGACGGAATTGTCGTTGACAACAAACTCAAAGTCGCCTTCATGCTGCTTCTGTTCGTTGCCGTAGGTGGCCTGCGCCAGACGCTGCTTTCCGTTGCGGAGCTGTTCGGCGTTTCCCCACGTGCTTCTGATGCTGCTCATCCGGGCAAGGTCTCTCAGCTTGTCGGGGTCGGTGGCTTCGTAGTCGTAGACAATCTTCGACGTGTTCGGGACGAACACATAAACGCACGCTTTTCCTTCCGGCTGATAGCGGTCGGAAGCGAACCATCCCAGCTGGTTGAAGTCGTCGATGACGTAGAGATAGTCGTTGAACGGCGAGTTGAACGGGAAGCCCACGTTGTCAGGCTTCAGATACGTTCCGTCTTCCGTATCGTATCTGGTTATGAATATGTCGTATCCCCCCATGCTTTCTTTTCCCTCCGAGGCGAAGTAGAGCGTGATTCCGTCCGAATTCAAGAACGGATAGTTCTGGCTGCATTCCGCTTCGTTCACGCCGTCCAGCGGCTGGGGCGAGCTCCAGGATTCTCCCAGTTTGGTGCGCGTGTAGAGATGGGTCTTTCCCGCTGCGTCGGTTTGCGGCAGAATCATCTTGTCGCCCCATTCGTCGGCGTAATATGTTCCCTGCATATCATCCAGCGCGCCGACCGTTCCGGCCGCTTCGCTGAGCTTGTAGGCTTTGAGCAGTTCGTTCTTGTCTACGACAAAACTGTCTATTACGGTCACGTTTTCCACCCCGCGTATCATTCTGGCTCCCATGCGGTATTTTTCCATCAGCTTATCGGTGAAGGAAGTGTCGCGCTTCTTGCGTTCCAGCCAGTAGATGTGTTCTTCCAGGTTCTCGATGGCTTCGTCAAACCGGTAGAGATCGTAGCAGGCCTTGCTCAGATAGAGGTATCCGTCGATGTATTTGCGTTCGGCGCTTTTCTCCAGATAGGGGACGGATTTTTGCAGTTCGCCGGTTTCGTAGCAGCAGGCGCCATACCAGAAGTTGTAGCTTGCGTTCGACGGCGCTTGTCTGACCAGCCGCTCGAACACCGGTTTCGCTTTTCCGAATTCCCCCTCGGCAAACCATTTCTTGGCTTGTGCGAGTGTCTGTGCAAAGACTCCTCCTCCGCAGCAGAGGGCCAGAATCAGCATGTTATATCTTTTTATCATCATATTCTGTCGTTTTTCAGTTTTTATGATTCAAATATACAATCTTTCTTTGGAATGACGGCTTTTTCTGTATTCTATTTTCCGAAATTTTTCATGAAATGATTCTTTTGATGTATTTTTGCGCCGGTTTTGCCGGAGTGTGGATTTGGACGGTCTGGTTCAGAATGATGCCACCGGAAAAATGACGGCTTGTCTTGATGAAGATAACGGCTCATTCGGATTGAGATGACGGCTTATTTTAGTTAAGATAACGGGTCATTTTTTGGAGGGGGACGGAACGCCACGCGACGGACTTTTTTTTGATTGGAGCAAATGAAGAAGAATACGGAAGAGATGAGGCTTTTGAAGCGCGTCCGCACACGCCTGATGAAGGGCATCTGCCAGTACGGACTGATTGAGGATGGCGACAGGATACTGATCGGATTGTCGGGAGGCAAGGACTCGCTGGCTTTGCTGGAGCTGCTGGCAGAGCGTTCGCGCATCTACAAGCCGAAGTTTTCGGTGGTGGCGGCGCATGTGGTCATGAAGAACATTGCCTACGAGTCGGACCTCGGTTACCTGAAGGCGTTTGCAGAGGAGAGGGGAGTGCCTTTCGTCTGCGAGGAAACGTCGTTCGATCCGTCGACCGACAGCCGGAAATCGCCCTGTTTTCTCTGCTCGTGGAACCGCCGCAAGGCTTTGTTCACGCTCGCCAAGGAACACGGGTGCAACAAGATTGCGCTGGGACATCACATGGATGACATACTGGAAACGCTGCTCATGAACATGACTTTCCAGGGGGCTTTCAGCACGATGCCTCCGCGTCTTGAAATGCGCAAGTTCGATATGACGGTGATCCGTCCGCTGTGTCTGGTGCACGAGTCAGACCTGAAGGAGCTGTCGGCGCTGAGAGGCTACAGGAAGCAGATGAAGAACTGTCCGTATGAAAGGGATTCCCACCGTTCGGATATGAAGGAGGTGCTTCGCAGGCTGGAGGAGATGAACCCCGAAGCGCGCTACAGCCTTTGGGGGAGCATGGGAAATGTCCAGGAAGATCTGTTGCCTTGATTCGGAATGTATAATTATTAACTATTTGCTATAACTTATGTGGACGCATGGTATTTATGCTGTAATTTTATTGGTGTTCTCGAATGTCTTCATGACATTCGCCTGGTACGGGCATCTGAAGATGCGCGAAGAATTCAGTTGGTTTGCGGCCCTGCCGCTTATCGGAGTCATCGCTTTCAGTTGGGCGATTGCGTTTTTTGAATATTGTCTGCAGGTTCCTGCCAACCGCTTGGGATTCAAAGACAGCGGAGGACCGTTCGACATCATGCAGCTGAAGGTGATTCAGGAAGTGATAACGCTTGCCGTGTTTACGGTGTTCTCGATGATTGCCTTCAAGGTGGAGCTGAAATGGAATCACCTGGCCGCGTTTGTCTGTCTGGTGCTTGCCGTATATTTTGTGTTCAAGAAATAAGCTGTTCAGTCGCTCATTTCGCGCAGCCGCCGGATTTGCCGCTGCACGTCGTACGGGTTGGTGTGCATTTCCTTTCCGCGTTTTTTCTTCTGATGGCTGATGGAATCTTCCGTCTGTTTGCGCCGGATGTATTCATACAGATTGCCTTCACTGCTTTGCGGTGAGGGCTTTTTTTCTTTTTGCTTCTTGTTTCCGTCGGGGCGGGCGGGCATTTTCAGCGTGTCGGCTGGCACAGCCTGTGCAATGCTGTCCGTATCTTTCGTGGAATAGACGGGCAACAAGCGGTAAAAGTTGGGCATTTTCAGGCTGTCTTCTTTTGTAGGCTTGTAGTCCTTGTATGTTTTCCAGGCGTTTGCATGCTTCTTGTTGTGTGCCAGTATGCGTCCGCGAGGACTCAGGGTGCTGTAGAGGAAGCCGATGAAATCCAGCCCTCCAATGACGGCTGATGCTCCGAGCGGACCTCCGGCTCCGCCTGTGGCACGCCGGTACATCGCTCCTGTTGAGGGAGCGATGCTTAGTCCGTATTCGTCGTAGTACGGTGCGTAGGGGTTGAGTGTCCATGAAATCTCCAGCTTTTTGGGACGTCCCGCCACGAGTTTGTCATAGATGGGGTCTTCGCCGAACTTTGTCCAGATGGTGTAAGGCTCGAAGCGGAACCAGCCGGTCGGTTTCCACAAGATGGAACTGTCCGTCAGGCTTCTCGGGATGCTCGTGAACTCTTTAAACTTCATCCAGCTTTTTTCCACCGGCGCTTCTTTGGGCGTTTCCTTCCGCTCGGGAGAATTTCCGTTGAAGTCAAACTGGATCATCTTCACCGCATCCATGTTCAGACGTATCTCCTTGTCCTCTTTCTGTTCCTGTGCGGAAAGGGGAAGCAGTTCTGCCAGACAAAACAAGATGGAAATCTGTGTCCGGAAGCGGTGTCTATAGGAGATGGAATGTTTCATCGGCGTTTTTTGTCTACTCTTCCGCCTTGCATCCAGCACTTCTTGTAGTAGGGTTCGCTCAGGCTGCTCACGATGACTCCCTGGCTGGAACTGGCATGTATGAATCGTCCTTCCTTCAGGTATATGCCCACATGGTTGGCCTTTCTTTTTCTCTGCCCGTCATGAAAGAACACGAGGTCGCCTTCCTGCAGTCTGTTTCTGGACACCCGCCGGCAGTCTTTTGTGCGCTGGTCTTCCGAGCTTCGGTTAAGCTTCTTGTGATATACTTTCTTGTAGATGGCATAAGTAAGACCCGAGCAGTCCACTCCCCGGATCGAGTTTCCGCCGTATCGGTAGGGCGTGCCTATCCATTTGGCCGATTCGATGTAGAGCGGATGATAATCGTCCATTTCGATGTCCATGTCGAGGCAGATAGCCGCATGTGCAAGCTGGTAATAGTTCAATCGTGGTGCCGTTGTCTTGCAGGAAGACAAAGCCAGCACCACGATTGCAAACAACAGATATTTTGTCAGTGTAGAAAGTCTGTACATACTTCGGAGCATTTTCATTCAGACAAAAGTAGCGAAATTCTGCCTGTGTCACGCTTTCGTTTAGACTATTTTAAAGGAAAATCAGTTTTCTTTCTCCGCTTCGCCGTCTTCTTTCCATTCGAAGTAGCTTTCGAGTTCCTTTTCCGCCTCTCCGCTGTTGTTGGTCAGGTCGCGGATAATGGTGCCGTGTTCAAGCAAAGCGATGCGCGAACTGATTTCAACCGTATGCAGCAAGTTGTGGCTTGAAACCAGTATGGTTGCTCCGGTTGTCTGGTTATACTCTTTGAGCAGGTACTTGAGTGCGGATTGCGAAGTCGGGTCGAGAAAGTTGAACGGTTCGTCGAGGATGAGCAGGGACGGATTGTGAATCAGTGCCCCGATAATGCCCACCTTCTGCTTGTTGCCCGCCGACAAGTTTCGGATGTAAGTCTTCTGTCCTTTTATCTCTCCGTTCATGAAGCGCTCGAACCGGTCGGTGCGTTCCTGAACCGTTGCCTTGTCAAGTCTGTATGCTTTTCCTATGAACTGGAAATATTCGTCAGGCGTGAGATAGTCTATCAGAAAGCTTTCGTCCATATAGGCTCCGGTCGTTTCTTTCCACCGCTCGTTTCGGCTTACATCCTCTCCGTCGATCAGAATGCGTCCGTCATCGGCTTTCAGCAGGTCCAGCATCAGCCGGAAAAGCGTGGTCTTTCCGGCTCCGTTGTTGCCTACAAGTCCCAGCATTTCCCCTTCGGGAATCCGGTATTCGGCGATGTCGACGGCAGTTTTTTCGCCGTAGCTTTTTTTCAGTTGTTCTATCTGTATTTTCATGCTTTTTACGTTTATCAGAAGTTATCGTGTATTTCTCAGGCTTTCCATTGTATGGTATCGCCTTTTCATGATCTGCCGGTAGATGGCCTTGAGCCATACAGGCTGCATGATCATTCCGCCAAGGCCGGCAGCAAGACAGATCCGGTTTCCGGCTGCATCGCCCACAACGATTGGCAGTACCTTGGACAGCAGAATAGGAAGGAACAGCGCGACGGCAACGGTCACCGACTGATAGGCTGTGTTCCATTGTCCTTTTCCCCACAGGGAGGCGGTCAGAGGGGCTGTCTTGTCGTTGAATATGGCCAGGCACATCAGCATCGGCAGTGTAATTCCCGCCGTGAAGAAGAGCTGCCCCATGACATAAGCGAACGGCAGGCTGCTCCATATGCAGGAAGGAAGCAGGCAAACCAGCGGAACTGCCAGCAGCAGGCAGTGCATGTAGTATTTTCCCTTCAGCAGGTTATAGAGCGAGCCTTTCCTTGCCATGATTCCGTCAAGATAGTTTCCCTCATAAGCCATGATGCGGGAAAGAATGGCCACGCCATACGAGCAGAAGCAATACACACAGTAGAAATAGACCATGAACGGGGACTGGGCCTGTTCGTCATCGGATGTCATCCCGAACAGCATGGCGGCGAAAAGCACAATGCACGCTGTCAGCGTCTTGAAGTTGGCGCTTGTTGCCTTGTTGCGGGTGATGAGCTTCATCTCCAGCCGCATGAATTCGCCCGTTTCGCCGAACTTGTCCAGCCAGCCGAACTGTCTGACGTGCTTTACGCGCGTATCTTCTTTGCGGGCCAGTTCGTTGTAGATTGCCTTATGCTGGACGGAACTGTTCAGATACCATAGCAGGACGATGGCAGCCAGCACGGACAGGAACGCCAGCGGATTCCATCGGATCATCGCGTCGCCAAGCCACATGCTCGCGCTGCTGACGCCTCCTCCGGTCGCCAGTTCGGCAACCAGCAGTCCTGCGTAGAGCAGGACAGGCAGCAGAATCCAGATGACGTGCGAACGTATCAGCGTGCGTGCCAGCACCGACCAGTAGGCGTTCATCACTGTCAGCAGCCAGATGCCCAGCGCATAGCCGGCCATTCCGGAGATGCCGAAGTATCGGGCGACGGTGAGGAAGCCGAAAGGAACGAACAGGAAGAGCCAGAACAGATTGAAGAGTTTCAGCCCTGTCTGCAATAGCAGCGTGTTCATGATTTTCTGCTTCGGAACAGGGAGGAGCAGATACGGCTTTATTTCCTGCGAGGGCAGGGGAAGCATGAACCGGACGAGGAAGTCGATGAACAGGAAAATGGTCAGTCCGCCGTTCATCATATCGTATGCTTCGAGATGCCGTACTTCTTTAAACGCAAAGGACAGCGATACCCCGATAAATGCGAGGTATGCTGCCCAGAATGCGACAAACACATAAACCAGCGCCTTGGCATACCGGTTTTTGTCGTAGATCGGACTTCTCCGTTCGGCCAGGCGTTGGTTGTGCCGGATTGTTTTCAGTAACATTTTCCTTTATTTGTTTACGGGAGAACTCATGCTTACTTCAATCTGGTTGTTCTGTCCGAAGAATGCTTTGGCGAAAGCCTTCAGGTCGTTTGCCGTGATGCTCTTCACCGTATCTTCGTAGCCGGTGTTCATGTCCAGATTTTCCCAGTAGTATTCTATGATTCTGTTCACCCAGTAACCGTTTTCCTTCTGGTTCTGCTGGTAGGTCTTCAGCATGTATTCCTTCACCTTGTTCAGGTCGTCTTCCTTCGGACCGTCGGCGATGAAGTCGTTGATGCCTTTTTTGATCAGTCCGACCATTGCTTCGCGTCTTGCAGGATCCGTGTCGAAATAAATCTGGAATCTTCCTTCTTCCTTCGGATATTTTTCGATGCCTCCGTTACAGCTTACTCCGTATGTTCCTCCGGCCTCTTCGCGTACAGTCTGCGTGTAGAGGATGTCCAGCAATTGGGCCATAATGCTCATCATGATGCTGTTCTTCTGCGTATATGCGCACTTGCCGCTGTTGAGGATGATGACGGTTGATTTCGGGGTTTCCAGGTTGCGCACGAAGTCGTTGTTGTAGATGCCCTGGCGGATATCCATCTTGTTGTCGCGGAAACTCTCCTGACGCTTGATGGTAGGCAGTCCGCCAAGATACTGCTCGATGAGCGGGGTTGCCGCGGCGAGGTCGATGTTGCCGACCAGAACGAAGGTGAAGTCGCCCGCTTCGGCAAAACGGTCTTTATAGAGCGACATGACTTTGTTATAGTCAATCTTGTCGAGCATATCAGCCTGCAAGTCGAGCGCACGCGGGTGGTTGTTGTAGAGAGCCACTCTCAATGTATCGCTGAATGCAGCCATCGGGTTGGCCTCCTGGTTGCTCAGAGAAGCTTTCATGCGCTGGATGAACGAAGTGTAGGCAGCCTGGTCCATGCGCGGCGCCGTGAAGCGCAGATAGGTAAGCTGGAGCATCGTTTCCAGATCTTTCGGCGAGCAGCTTCCGGAAAGGGTTTCGGTAAGCGTGTTTACCCAGGCATTGGCAGAAGCTACCTTGCCAGCCAGCACCTTGTCGAGGTCAACGCTGCTGAAGTTGCCGAGGCCGCCCACTGATACGATATCGTTCAGCAGGCTGTACTGAAGCACGTCGCTGTCGTTGAACAGGGAGTTTCCGCCCGGGCTGTATGCGCTCATGCGGATTTCGTCGGCCTTGAAGTCTGTCGGCTTCACAATGACGCGCACGCCGTTGCTCAAGGTCAGGACAGTCGATCCGAACTGTCCCGCTTCTGTCTTCATCACCTTGCCAGCCTGCGGTTTCTCTTTCATGAGCGGTTCGTCGGATACTTTGTCGGCATACGGTTCCAGCTTTTCGGCGCGCACTTTGTCGATAACGCCTTTCAGTTCGGCCTCAGTCGGATATTTCATGCCCTCTTTTTCGGGGCAGAAGGCGCAGAGCACGATGTTGTTTTCCTTGATAAGCTGCTTCATGAATTCGTTGACTGCCTCAACCGGAATGTTGGGGACAATCTGGTTCATGATGGCATACTCATTCTCGATGCCCGGAATCGGCTCGTTGTCGATGAAGTGTCTGACGTATTCCTGTACGTATGTGCCTGTCTTCTGTTTGTCACGCTCGTTGTAGGCTACTTCCAGCATTCTCAGATAGTCGGCCTTGGCGCGTGCGTATTCGCTTGCAGTGAACCCGAACTGGCGGACACGTTCGATTTCCTTCATGAGAGCCTCTGTTGAGGTCAGCACCCCGTCTTCTTTGGCTACGGCGAGTCCGATGAACGCGCCTTTCGTCTTGGCCACCAGGAATTCTCCGTCGTATGCCTGCGCTTGCAGGAAGGGCGGGTTTGCCTGCTGTGTCAGTTCGCTCAGGCGGGCGTTCAGCATGCTGGCGATCATATACTTCATGTAGTTCACAACCAGATAGCTCATGTTGCTCTTCTGGTCGTTCGGGAACGCATCGTGCTTGTGGAACAGATAGATGATGGGAACCACCTGCTCCTTGTCTTTTGCGATGGCCACAATCGGTTCGTCGTTGTCCGATACGGGGAAGTATTCGCGCGTGGCTGCATTGGCTGGCATTTCGATGGAGGAGAAGACGGACTTGATTTTCTGTTCGATCTTGTCCACATCGATATCGCCGACAACGATGATTCCCTGCTGGTCGGGGCGGTACCATTTCTCATAGTAGTCGCGGAGAGCCCGGTAGGGGAAGTTGTCTATCACTTCCATCGTTCCGATAGGCAGGCGGTAGGCATATTTGCTGCCTTTGTAGATCACGGGGAACACCTTTTCGTACATGCGCATCATGGCGCTTGAGCGGGTGCGCCATTCTTCATGGATCACGCCGCGCTCCTTGTCGATTTCTTTCGGGTCGAGGGTGAGGTCGTTGGCCCAGTCGTGCAGGATGAGCAGACAGGAGTCAACGAGGCTTTCGCGGACGGGCACGTTCGTGATGTTGTAGACCGTTTCGTCTACCGACGTGTAGGCGTTGAGGTTTACTCCGAACTTTACGCCGTTCTGTTCAAGATATTCACGGAGCAGATCTCCCGGGAAGTTCGTTGTCCCGTTGAAGCACATGTGTTCCAGAAAATGAGCCAGTCCCCTCTGGTTGTCATCTTCAAGAATAGAGCCCACTTTCTGGGCGATGTAAAAGTCAACCTGGTTTTCCGGCAGTTCGTTGTGACGGATATAGTAGGTCAGCCCGTTGTCGAGTTTGCCGATGCGCACGTTCGGGTCTGTCGGGATCGGAGGCATCTGCTGGGCAAATGCCGCTCCCGCACTTCCCATAAGGAAGACGGCGATGAGAGTTTTTCTAAAAAAGTTTTTCATATGACAAATGATGGTTAGTTTTCCGTTCTTTGGTTCAGAGCATTCCTTCGGCCGAAAGGTAACGTTCGGCCTCGATGGCGGCCTTGCATCCGCTTCCTGCTGCTGTAACGGCCTGGCGGTAGTGCGGGTCGGCCACGTCGCCGGCTGCAAAAACGCCCGGAACGCCGGTGCGCGGAGTGCCCGGTTCTGTAATGATGTATCCGGTTTCATCAGTCTTTACCCACGGCTTGAAGATGTCCGAATTGGGCTTGTGGCCGATGGCGAGGAAGAATCCGTCGATGGCTACGTCGTAGCGTTCTTCGTCGGGCTGTCCCATGCGTTTCACCACATGCATTCCCTCCACGCCGTTGTCGCCGTAAAGCCCTACGGCATTGTGTTCGAAGAGTACGGTGATGTTCGGATGGTTCATCACCCGTTCCTGCATGATCTTGGACGCGCGCAGATAGGGCTTGCGCACCACCACGTACACCTTGCTGGCAAGTCCGGCCAGATAGACAGCCTCTTCGCAGGCAGTATCCCCTCCGCCCACGACAGCTACCGTTTTTTTGCGGTAGAAGAATCCGTCGCAGGTGGCGCAGGCGCTGACTCCCATGCCGGCGTATTTCTTCTCGTCTTCCAGTCCGAGGTATTTGGCTGTGGCGCCGGTCGAGATGATAACCGTGTCGGCCGTGATTTCTTTTTCCTCATCTATAATAAAGGTATAGGGAGCTTTGCTGAGGTCGGCCTTTGTGACGATTCCTCGCCGGATGTCTGCTCCGAAACGTTCGGCCTGTTTGCGCAGGTCGTCCATCAGCACAGGACCGGTTACACCTTCCGGATAACCCGGGAAATTCTCCACTTCGGTTGTGGTGGTCAGCTGCCCTCCGGGCTGAAGACCTTCGTACATGACGGGAGCGATGTTTGCACGTCCCGCATAGATTGCTGCTGTATATCCGGCAGGTCCCGAACCGATAATCAAGCATTTTACATGTTCTGTTGCCATAATTCGTTTGAATGTTTAATGTTGATGTTCTTTTCCGTATGGAAAATTATGACAAAAATAGGTCTTTTTTTGCTTTAGGATGTAATAATTTGCGTATTTTGTTCAGGAGGGAGGCGAGATTTGTTGTTTTTCCTTCCTTTTTCTTTGTGTTTCTGATAGACGGGATTGTTTTCCGGAGCAGACGGGAAGGCCGGTTTTCGTGACAGATTCTGTATCTCTAGCCTGGAAATGTATATCTCCTGCCTGAAGATGCACATCTCTAGCTTGAGGATGTCTGTCTTCAGGCTGGAGATGAAGAATGTTTCGGAACATTCCGGCCTTTTCCGTGTTTGGCATCCGGTTTCTCCGGTGCGGCTTGCCGGGGCCTGTGCCTCGTGCGGGAATCGCACAAAGTGGCTGCCGCATGTTGCATAAATCAAAAAATGATGCTAACTTTGTCGGTCAATAAAATTAAAAAAACCAACATTTATAAAATAATATGTTCAGAAGTCATACTTGCGGCGAGTTGCGACTTGCCGATGCAGGCAAAAACGTGACGCTGGCCGGATGGGTGCAGCGTTCGCGTAAAATGGGAGGGATGACCTTTGTGGATCTCCGCGACCGTTACGGCATCACCCAACTTGTTTTCAATGCGGAAGTGAATGCCGAACTTTGTGAACGCGCCAATCACCTGGGCCGTGAATTTGTGATTCAGGCAAAAGGGACTGTAAGCGAACGTTCAAGCAAGAATGCCAATATTCCTACCGGGGAAATCGAAATCATCGTTTCGGAACTGAATGTGCTGAATGCCGCTCAGACTCCTCCGTTCACTATCGAAGACAATACGGACGGCGGAGATGACCTGCGCATGAAGTACCGTTATCTGGACTTGCGGCGTACGGCAGTGCGCAAGAACCTGGAACTCCGCCACCGCATGACGATGGAGGTTCGCCGTTATCTCGACAGCAAAGGCTTTCTTGAAGTGGAAACCCCGATGCTTATCGGGTCGACTCCCGAAGGCGCCCGCGACTTTGTCGTTCCTTCGCGCATGAATCCGGGGCAGTTCTATGCGCTGCCGCAATCTCCGCAGACGCTCAAGCAGCTGCTGATGGTTTCGGGCTTCGACCGCTATTTCCAGATCGTGAAATGTTTCCGCGACGAGGATCTCCGCGCCGACCGCCAGCCGGAGTTTACCCAGATTGACTGCGAAATGAGCTTTGTTGAACAGGAAGACATTATCCAGACGTTCGAAGGCATGGCCAAGCATCTTTTCAAGGAACTGCGCGGCGTTGAGCTTTCAGAGCCTTTCCAGCGGATGCCGTGGGCGGACGCGATGAAATATTACGGAAGCGACAAGCCCGACCTGCGTTTCGGCATGAAGTTCGTGGAACTGATGGATGTGCTGAAGGGCTACGGCTTCTCAGTGTTTGACAATGCTGCCTATATCGGAGGTATCTGTGCGGAAGGCGCGGCACACTATACGCGCAAGCAGCTTGACCATCTGACCGATTTCGTCAAGCGGCCGCAGATCGGCGCGAAGGGCATGGTCTATGCACGTATCGAGGCTGACGGCACGGTTAAGTCAAGCGTCGACAAGTTCTACAGCCAGGATGTGCTTCAGCAGATGAAGGAAGCCTTCGGCGCGAAGCCGGGCGACCTGATTCTCATCCTTAGCGGCGACGATGCGATGAAGACGCGCAAGCAGTTGTGCGAGCTGCGTCTGGAAATGGGCAACCAGCTGGGACTGCGCGACAAGAACAAGTTTGCCTGCCTGTGGGTTGTTGACTTCCCGATGTTTGAATGGAGCGAAGAGGAAGGCCGCCTGATGGCCATGCATCATCCGTTCACTCATCCGAAGGATGAAGACATTCCTTTGCTGGATACAAATCCGGCTGCCGTGCGTGCAGACGCATACGATATGGTTGTGAACGGCGTAGAAGTGGGAGGCGGCTCTATCCGTATCCACGACTCCGCGCTTCAGGAAAAGATGTTCGAGATTCTGGGATTCACGCCGGAAAAGGCCCGCGAGCAGTTCGGCTTCCTGATGAATGCCTTCAAGTTCGGTGCTCCTCCTCACGGAGGTCTGGCATACGGCCTTGACCGTTGGGTTTCTCTGTTTGCAGGCCTTGACTCGATCCGTGACTGCATCGCATTCCCGAAGAACAACTCGGGCCGCGACGTGATGCTGGATGCTCCGGGTTATCTCGACCAGAAACAGTTGGATGAGCTGCACCTGAAAGTGGATATTGAAGAATAATCAGAAACCGAAACACCGGATGAAAGAATCTGTGCGTATTTTCCGCTTTGCAATGGTGGGCACCCTCAATGCTTTGATCACGGCCCTGGTCGTATGGTTGCTGATGCACATTGAGGGAGAGAGCTACATTACCGCCAACATCATTGCATATGTCATAGCGCAGATCCATAATTTTATCTGGTGCAAATACTGGATATTTCCTTTGGAGTCCGGCGACAAAAAAAATAGCATCTGGCATCAGATGCTATTTTTTGCCGGAGCTTTCCTGCTGGCCTACAGCGCGCAGTTCTTGTTTCTTCTCATGCTTGTCGAGCTGCTGCATTGCAATGAATACCTGGCGCAGTTTCTCGGCCTCTTCATCTACGGTGCAGTCAACTTCATGACCAACAAGCACGTTACGTTCCGTTAGGCCATTTCAATGAGGTGCTGTTCTTCGATGTAGTTCAGTTCCTTTTCCAGAATCACCTGACGTGTCAGATCCGGATTGTCGGTGCGGAACACCAGTATTCCTTTGCCCGACAGCAGGAATGAATAGAGATAAGAAATCCCTATGCCGGCTTCACTGAAGCTGCGTATGGCGTCGGCGGCCCGTCCCGGACGGTTGTCGAGCATGATGGCGAACACGTCAGACAGATTCGCGGATATTCCTGCCTGTCTGAGCGTTTCGTAAGCCCGCATCGGTTCAGAACAGATGATGCGGTAAATTCCATATTCCACCGTGTCCGAGATGGTGGAGGCGATCAGCTGGATTTTCGCTTCCTTAAGCAGCTCGAGCACTCGCAGAAGTGTTCCGGACTTGTTCTCTATAAATACAGACAATTGATGTACGGTCATAGGTATCATTCTTTTTGAGATTATGCTTAGATTAATGTTTTTCGCAGGTCTTTCACGCGGACGGCTTTTCCTTCCTGTTTGGGCAGGCTGCCCTTAGGGATGAGCTTGACTCTCGGAGTGATGAGAATCTCGTCTTTCAGTTGCCGGGTGATTTCTTTTGTCAGGTTCTGCAAGAATGCATAGTCGTCGGTAAAGTCGTTGAGCTCAACCTCTACCGTCATCTCGTCATTCGCTTCAAGATTGGTGAGGGTAATCAGATACTCATTGCCCAGTTCCTTAAACTGCATGAGGATGTTCTCAATCTGTATCGGGAAAATGTTTACCCCCTTCAGAATCATCATGTCGTCGCTTCTTCCTTTCATGCGGTCGAGGCGCTTGTGGTGTCTTCCGCACGGGCAGTCGCCGGGCAGTATGCGTGTGAGGTCGCGCGTTCTGTATCTGAGCAGCGGCATGGCCTCCCTGTTGATCGTTGTCAGAACCAGTTCGCCCACTTCTCCTTCCAGTACGGGCTCCAGTGTGTTCGGATCCACGATTTCCACGATATAATAATCTTCCCATATATGCAGTCCGTTCTGCTCCGGACATTCGAAAGCCACTCCCGGTCCGCACATCTCAGACATGCCGAACGAATTGTAGGCTTTCACTCCCAGCATTTCTTCGATGCGCTTGCGCTGCTTGTCGGAGTGAGGTTCGGCTCCGATTATCAGCGTATGCAGCCTGGTATCTCTGCGAGGATCTATTCCCATCTCTTCCATCACTTCGTAAAGCCTTCCTGCGTAGCTGGGAATAGCGTGCAGGGCAGTTGTGCCGAAATCGGTAATGAATTTGATCTGCCGTTTGGTGTTTCCGGCAGCAGCAGGGACAGTCAGCATACCCAAACGCTCGGCTCCGTACTGAAATCCGAGTCCTCCTGTAAACATGCCGTATCCTGACGAGTTCTGGAAGATGTCCCCCTTGCGCAGACCTACCATATAGAGGCAGCGCGCCACAGCGTTGGCCCATTCGTCGAGGTCGTGCTGCGTATGCAGGATGACCGTCGGTGTTCCGGTTGTTCCGCTTGACGAATGCAGGCGCACGACATTCTCCAGCGGCACGGCTGAAAGTCCGAAGGGATAATGATCGCGCAAGTCTTGTTTGGTGGTGAAGGGGATTTTCTGCAGGTCGTCCAATGACCGGATATCTTCCGGTTTCAGTCCTGCTTCATCAAAGCGTTGTTTATAGAAGGGAGAATGTATGCAGCGGCGGATTGTTTGCTGCAATCTCTCCAGTTGAAGCTTCTCTATCTCCGGGCGGGACATGGTTTCCAGCTCCGGATGCAAATACATCTGTTCGTTTTTCATGGGTTCTGCGGTAAAATTGTCTGTGTCGGATACAGCCGTTTTTCCATTGCTGCATCCGACCAGAATCATTTGTCATTTATATTGTTGTTCTAGCTGCAAATATAGAAATAATTAAGATAGAGCCAACAAAAACTTTCAAATATTTACCGGATGCGGATTTTCGCTTTTAAAATGACCGCAGGGTCAGTCAAACGAACCGTAGCGTGTCGGCAGCAGTTTCCGATCTCCCAATGTGTTGTCTATGCGCGCCACATTGATCCAGAATTTGTTTTCGCGTACATCTTCTGTCGGATAAGCAGCCTTTTCGCGGCTGTACATGTGCTGCCATTTGTTTCCCACCACTTCATATTCCGGATGCGGGGCATTGAGAAGCACATTGTCTTCTTTTGATGCGTCGCCATTCTTGATTTCTTCTATTTCATCCCAAATGGTCAGCATAGCGTTTACGAAGCGGTCCAGTTCGGCCAGGCTTTCGCTTTCTGTGGGTTCGATCATCAGCGTTCCATGTACGGGGAATGACAGGGTAGGGGCATGGTAGCCGAAATCCATCAGACGCTTGGATATGTCATTTTCTGATATTCCGCTTTCTTCGTGGATTTTTCTGCATTCAAGAATCATTTCGTGTCCTACAAAGCCTTTGCTTCCGCGGTAAACGATGCCGTAGGTGTCTTTAAGGCAGGCGGCCAGATAGTTTGCGTTAAGTATTGCTGCTTCTGTTGCATGCCGCAGCCCTTCTTCGCCCATCATGCAGATATATGCATAGGTAATCGGAAGAATGCCGGCGCTTCCATAAGGAGCAGCCGAAACTTCGTTCTGTTCATTCCCGAAAGACACGTGTCCCGGAAGGAATGGCAGCAGATGTTCTGAAACGCAGACGGGACCGACGCCCGGGCCTCCTCCTCCGTGCGGACTGGCAAATGTCTTGTGGAGGTTCAGATGGCACAAATCAGCGCCGATAGTGGCAGGGTTGGTCAGTCCGACTTGTGCATTCATGTTTGCTCCGTCCATGTATACCTGCGCCCCGCAGCGGTGAATGATCCGGCAGATTTCAGCGATGTCTTCTTCAAAAATGCCATGGGTCGACGGATAAGTGATCATCAGTGCGGCCAGATTCTCTTTGTTGGCTTCCGCTTTTGCCTTCAGGTCTTCGATGTCGACATTGCCGTGCTCGTCGCAGGCACAGGTCAGCGGTTCGTAGCCTGCCTGGACCGCTGATGCCGGATTGGTTCCATGAGCCGATGCCGGAATAAGCACCAGATGCCGGTGGCCTTCTCCGATGCTTTCGAGATAGCTGCGGATAATCCGCAAACCGGTGTATTCTCCCGCCGCGCCTGAGTTGGGCTGTAAGGTGACGCCGGCGAATCCTGTAATCGTTTCCAGTTGGGCGGAGAGGTTTTTTATCAGAATCTGATAGCCTTCGGCCTGATCTTCCGGAACCAGCGGGTGTATGTTCATCCACGCGGCATTGCTCAGCGGCAGCATTTCGGCGGCAGCGTTCAGCTTCATCGTACACGAACCGAGTGAAATCATGGAATGAGCCAGAGAAATGTCCTTGCGTTCAAGCCGTTTGATGTACCGCATCATTTCCGTTTCGGTGTGGTACTTCTTGAATATGTCGTGCGTAAGGAACGAAGACTGTCTTCGCAGCCCTTCCGGGATAGATGCCGAGTCTGGTATCTCGGCTGCGTCGTGGGTTGACTTTTCTGCTGCAATGCCGAAAACGGTTACGAGGAGGTTCGAGTCGGCCAGAGTGGTCGTTTCATCTATGCTTACGCCTATGTCGCCGTTTCCGAAATAGCGCAGGTTGATGTTTTTGCTTAATGCGATTGTGCGTAGCTTCTGTACGGTGACCTGCTCAGGCAGTCCAATCCGCAGGGTGTCGAAGAATGTTTCATTCTTTATGGCATATCCCAGTCCGGCCAGCTGTGTTGCGAGCCATGAGGCGTTGGCATGAATCTTTCCGGCTATTTCTCTGATGCCCTCCGCTCCGTGGTATACGGCATAGAATCCTGCCATCGTTGCGAGCAGTGCTTGCGCCGTGCAGATATTCGACGTTGCGCGTTCTCTCTTGATATGCTGTTCGCGTGTCTGCAAGGCCATCCGGTAGCAAATGTGGCCGTACTTGTCTTTCGAGAGCCCGATGATTCGTCCCGGCATGTTCCGTTTGTATTCGTCGCGGGTAGCGAAGTACGCAGCCGAAGGTCCGCCATAGAACATGGGTATTCCCAGGCGCTGTGTGCTTCCGTAAACGATGTCGGCGCCCCATTCGCCGGGAGGTGTCAGGAGGGCAAGGGACAAGATGTCGGCTCCTACCGCAACCTTGCAGCCGGCGGCATGTGCCTGCTCTGTAAAGGCACGGTAGTCTTCCACGCTGCCGCTGTTGTTTGGATACTGGATGATGCAGCCGAAAATGTCGGGAGTGAAAGCGGCTGTCTTGTAGCTGCCGATTTTCACGTTAATTCCCTGCGGAACGGCGCGTGTGCGGATAACGGCCAGCACTTGCGGAAAAATTTCTTCGTCGACAAACAGTGTATTGGCATTTGCCTTCTGCTGTGCGCGGCTGCGCAGACCGAACATCATGGTGGCTGCTTCGGCTGCTGCTGTCGCTTCGTCCAGCAATGAACAGTTGGACAGCGGCATAGCTGTCAGATCGCAGACAACGGTCTGGAAGTTCAGCAGCGCTTCCAGGCGGCCTTGAGAGATTTCGGCCTGGTAGGGAGTATAAGAAGTATACCACACCGGGTTTTCAAAGACATTGCGCTGGATTACTGCGGGAGTTACGGTATCATACCACCCGGCACCGATATATGACTTGTATATCTTGTTTTTCGATGCGAGCCAGGCGATGTGTTCGGAGAACTCCCGTTCGGTCATTGCAGGTTCAAGTTTCAGTTTTTCTTTCAGTCGGATGTTTGCAGGGATGGTTTTGTTTACCAGTTCGTCCAATGACTCCACGCCGATTTTTTCCAGCATGACAGCAAGATCCTTTTCGCCTATGCCTATATGTCTGTTGGCAAAAGTTGTTGTTCTCATAACGATTTTATGTTAAGGTTCAGATTTTTCAAGTTCCTGCTATCAGCGGAAGAAAGGATTGTTCATCTTTTCATAGCCGATAGTCGTTTCGTTTCCATGTCCGGGATATACTACGGTATCGTCCGGCAGGACAAAAAGTTTGGTCGCGATGCTTTCTCTCAGGTCGTCAAAGTTTCCTCCTTCCAGGTCTGCGCGTCCGATGCTTCCTTTAAACAGGGTGTCCCCGCTGAAAAGGCAGCGCTCTTTCTTGCAGTAGAAGACCATGCTTCCCGGCGAATGCCCCGGAACGGAAATTGCTTCCAGTTCCGTTTCGCCGAAGCGGATGATTTCTCCGTCGGTGATGCAGTGCCCCAACTGGGCCGGCTCTTCGTTGATAGGGAAGCCGAATGACTTGCAGAATGTCGCAAGTCCTGCGAGCAGGAACTCGTCACGCTGGCTTGCTTCAGGCTTTACGCCGAATTCGCGTGCTGCAAAAGCGTTTCCAAACTGATGGTCGGCATGCAGGTGTGTGTTGAGCAAATGCTTCACCGTGAGTTTGTTTCCCTCAACAAATTCCTTCAGCCGTTGCTGCTCTTCCTTGTAATAGCATCCTGCGTCTATGATGGCAGTTTCACATGATTCGTCGGCCAGCACGTAGCAGTTGACCGGAAACATATTGAATTCAAAGCGTTTGATTTTCATGGCAGTGTCTGTTTTTTAGTTTACAGTGACATAAACCACTTCCTTGGTCTTGAAATACTCTTCGCTGAAGATGTCGCTCAGGGCAATGACTTCCGCCCGGTGCTTGAATGGCGCCACTTCGTGTGTGAGGTCGCCTCCTTTCAGGCAGAACACGCCGTTGGGGAAAGAGTTGCTCTGCTCTTTCCTGATATTTTTCCTCACGATCTTGATCAAATCTCCCAACGGCATTACTGCGCGGCTGACAACAAAGTCAAACTGTTGCTTTTCTTCTTCAGCCCGGCAGTGGCGGGTGGTTACATTCTTCAGGCCGATAGCTTGTGCTACTTCTGTTGCCACTTTCACTTTTTTCCCGATGCTGTCGATGAGATGAAAGTGCGAATCCGGAAACATGATGGCGAGCGGTATTCCAGGGAATCCTCCGCCGGTACCCAAGTCCATAATTTCCGTTCCCGGCCTGAATTTGATCACTTTGGCTATACCCAGCGAATGGAGCACGTGATGTTCGTAAAGGTTCGTGATGTCTTTGCGCGAAATCACGTTGATTTTGCTGTTCCAGTCTGTGTACAAGTCGTAGAGGGCAGCGAACTGCTGCTTCTGTTCGTCGGTAAGTTCCTGAAAATATTTGTTTATCAGTTCCATTGCCTTATTTTTTTATGTTCAGATAAGGTGTTATTTCTTCGTTTGATATTGTCAGCTTGAAGCTTCCCAGATAATAGGGAGCTATTTCGTAGGGATTGTATAGGAATTCGATGCCGTCGGCCTTCAACAGGAAGTTTTCGGGGATGAACACCTCTTCGTCAAGCAGGATGCCGTTGGCATGCAGTCCTTCGACCGAGGTGATGGTGTCCGTTTCCAGGCGTTCGTTGGCAGAGCCGATAATCTTTTCGAGGAGCAGTTTGCAGATGCCTTTCTTGTCCGCTTTTCCGAAAATTTCGTTTTCGCTCACCTGTCTGCCTGTCCGCGCGTTGATGTTCGCCCATTTCGCCCACGTGTTGGGGTGAGCTCCTCCCATATATTGCGAGGTGACCACCTTGTAGTTCCAGATGCTGTCGCGTCCTTTTTCAAGTTCGGAAGTGATCTCAAAGTCATAGTTGTACCACGACGGCATGTCTTCGGGACTGACTCCGTTTTCAAGGTCGGTGCGGTATGATTCGAGCACATCGCGCCTGTAGTCGCTTATCAGATTGTGCGTGATGGTATCTATGAACGTCTGCGGAGCCAGTTTGGCATAGAGGTCGCCGAAATACATCTGCTTCAGCGTGTGGTTGACCGCTTCTGAAACAGTGTCTTTTTCCGAATGAGGGTTCAGGTAGGCAAAGCTGAGCTTGATGTGGCAGTTGGGCGACGCTTTGTCATTGCCCAGCAGATATACGGTCGTATCGGTGATGCAGGCATTCACCGCAGCCTCTCCATAGCCCTGTCCGTCGGTGCATCCTGTAACCAGCATGCCGGCTCCCGTGCAGGCGATAAGAGATGAGAGAACAATTTTGTCTATTTTCATGTCGTTTGATAATTTTGTCTGACATGTGCGGGTCTGCCCCGACATATCAACGTTTTGTCTTACAAATATAGTATAAATCGGGTATTGTAGCTATAAAATGCCACTTCTTTTTTGTTTTCCTTTGTCTTTTGGGTGAAAAATTGTTACTTTGTCTGCATCAATCTTATAAAACGATGGAAACGATCAAATTTGAACGATGGGGAGTGGTCCCTTATGCCGTTGCGTGGGACAGACAGAAATCGCTGTTTGACGGGCTGGTCCGTGCAAAGCAGGAGGGCGCAGCGTATGTCAACCGGATTGTTTTTTGCCAGCATCCTCCCGTATATACTTTGGGAAAGCACGGGAAAGAGCAGAACATGCTGCTCAACCGCGAACAACTTCTTGCCGTGCATGCGGAACTGTTTCATATTGACCGGGGAGGAGATATCACTTTCCATGGACCGGGGCAGCTGGTCTGCTATCCGGTGCTGAATCTGGAAGACTTTCATCTGGGACTGAAGAGCTATCTTCATTTGCTTGAGGAGGCGGTGATCCGTGTGTGCGCTTCGTATGGCGTTTCTGCCGGACGTGCGGAAGGAGCGACGGGCGTGTGGCTGGATGTCGGCTCTCCCCGCGAGCGGAAAATCTGCGCGATGGGAGTGAGGAGCAGCCATTTCGTCACGATGCACGGACTGGCCTTGAACGTGAATACCGACTTGCGGTATTTCGGTTATATCAATCCTTGCGGGTTCATCGATAAAGGGGTGACTTCCTTGGCTCAGGAAACAGGCCGCGAAGTGCCTTTGGAAGAAGTTGAAGCGAGGCTCGAGAACGAGTTGCGCAGCCTTCTGCAGGAAGCGGTGGCTGTGAAGGGGTGAGCCCGGTTTCCGCCTCATTTCCGGGCGGCTGCCATATAAGCCTCTATTTGCCGGCTGATTTCCTGCATCCCTTTTACAGAAGGATGTCCTGCTATTTTGTCGATATCTTGCAGTTCGATGTATTCCACTCCGTAATGCTTGCATATTGTCTTGACGGATTCGTCTATCTCTTCCTTCAGCTCTGTGTTGATCAGAAAATAGATGTCCACATTGATGTACCGTTTGGTCATGTAGTCAAGCATGTAAGCCATTGCCGGGCGGAATTTGTAGAGGTCCTCCTTCTTCCATTTTCCATACTGGTATTCTCCCAGAGGCGATCCGGCCCAGCTGTCGTTTGTTCCTCCGAAGATGAAGATGACATCCGGATCGCCCAGATTGCTCATCCGCGTGATGAACGAGCGGTCGGAGTAGTCTTTCTTGTCATATCCGGTGTTGCAGACGGTAGCCCCCGAATAAGAGTTGTTCATGCAGAGGCGGAGGCCGTTTCCGGAGATGAATTTGTGCCACCATGTAAGCGTGACGTCATTCACGTCATTTCCCTGTTGGGTCGCGTCGAAATACCATGGAACGTTGCCCGCAGGAATATATCCCTCGTATGTAGAGTAAGAGTCGCCGAGGATGGAAACGGATTTCTTGTACTGTGCAAAGCTGTGGCTGCATGCAAGCAATGAAAGAAGGAAGAAGAGGCAAATATTTTTCATGTTTTCTAACGTTTAACTGCCGATAAAGGTACGAATAAAATCCAAGATGCGGAAAGGTATGTCCGTTTTCTTTTCGCCGGCGGCGTTTTTTGTATGAAGGGCAAGCTGCATGCGCTTCAGGAAGGAATACTTGCAGGCAACAGGGCGGTGAGGCAGATGCGAAAGCGCGGAAGCACAGAGCGTTTGTGCGCTGCGCTTCCGCGTTTGCCTGTGCGGCTTTTTCTTGTGGATTTGGGACAGTTACTTTCCGAGCTTGTCGTAAGCCTCGTCGTTGACCGGCTCCAGCCATTCGTTGGAAGTGTTTTCTCCCGGAATCTCAAATGCCAGATGCGCAAACCAGCTGTCGGCTGCCGCGCCATGCCAGTGCTTTACGTTGGCCGGAATGTGGATGACATCGCCCGGGCGCATCTCAACGGCCGGCTTTCCTTCTTCCTGATACCAGCCCCGTCCGGCTACGCATACCAGCATCTGTCCGCCGCCCTTCGTTGCGTGATGAATGTGCCAGTTGTTGCGGCAGCGAGGCTCGAAGGTGACGTTGGAGAACGAAACCTGTTCGGTAGAAACCCGTGCCAGGTAGCTGTTTCCGATGAAGTATTTGGCGAAGGCCGTATTAGGCTCGCCGATGGGGAAAATCATCTCTTTCTGAAAAGCCGCCTTCCCGTTGTCGTCGGCAGACACATCTTCCGCCCACACGTCTTTTGCCATGCGGAATGCAGCCCATGCGTTGGGCCATCCGGCATAAAAGGCGATATGGGTGAGCAGTTCAGAAATTTCGGTCCGCGTCACTCCGTTGCTTTTCGCAAACTGCAAGTGGTGGGTCAGCGAAGAGTCTACGATACCTTTTCCTATCAGTGTGGCCACCGTTATCATGCTGCGGTCGTGCGGGCTCAGCCCTTTGCGGTTCCACACTTCTCCGAAGAGGACATCATCGTTCAGTTCCGCGAACTTTGGGGCGAAGTCGCCCAACTGCACATGTCCTGCGGTCTGTGTAATTTTTTCTTGTGCCATAGTTGCATAAATGTTAAATACTGGAATAGTCAGAACTAAAAATACAAGTTTTTTTGTGTCTGTCCCAAAGATGCGCCATCCGTGGGAGTGATTTTCATGATTGCTGGTCGTATTCATAAATGATTCTGCTTTTATAATTCTGATACAAAAGTAGCGTTTCGGGCTGTATGCAGCCATAACCAAATTACGGATAATCGTACCTTATTTACAGATTTGCGCTTTCATTCATGCGCCGGAATGCCTGCGTGTCTTCAGTCATCCCGGCGGAGGCCGAAAAATGAGCTGTTATCTTGATGCGGATGACGGCTCATTTTTTTTATTTGTCCCATCATCCGCATCAAAATGTCCCGTCACGTTTTCAGAAAAGCCGGCTGATGGCTTCGGAGGCTATGCGGCAGCGGAGATGCGTGTATTTTTATGTGTGGCATAAACCGCTGAGAAATAGCCACTATCAAAAAATGAATATTTATATCTGCAAATTATTCTTGAAATTATTTGGCTGATTCAACCGAAAAGCTTACCTTTGCACTCGCAATTGAAAAAGCACTCTTAGCTCAGTTGGTAGAGCAACTGACTCTTAATCAGTGGGTCCAGGGTTCGAATCCCTGAGGGTGTACGATTTTTCGGAAAGTTTGACAATTTAATGGATGCACTCTTAGCTCAGTTGGTAGAGCAACTGACTCTTAATCAGTGGGTCCAGGGTTCGAATCCCTGAGGGTGTACCAGAGGACCCGGCCGTGAGGTGTGAGGGAACTCCAAAAAGACAAGGCTCTTCAAGTCGTGCAGACCTGGAGAGCCTTTTTTCTTTCTCCTCTTCCTTTTTTGCCGGGGCACGCATGTGCATCCCCGGCATGTCTTTGCTTTTCATTCAAAATGATACATGTCTGAGGGAAGCACACGGCGCAGCGGAACCACCTGGAGGTCTTTGCCGACGGTGATGCCCTTCTCTTTCAGTGCCAGCTCTACTGTTTTCAGTGCCAGTTCGGGGTGGTTGTTGTCTTTGCTCAGATGGCACAGCCACACATATTTCAGCCTGTCCGTAAAGTTCTCCGCCAGATAGTCGGCAAGCTCCCTGTTGCTCAGGTGCCCGTTCGGGCCTGCTATGCGCGCTTTCAGGTGCGGAGGATACGGTCCCATCTGAAGCATCGTTTCGTCATAGTTTGCCTCGATGATAAGGTAGTTTGCCTCTCTGATGAAGCGCGCCGCCTCGGGAGTGATGTGTCCGATGTCCGTGAGGAATGAAAACACCTTGTCTTCCGCAGTGATGCAGTATCCCACGTTGTCCGTTCCGTCATGCGGCACTTCGAAGCAGGTCACGTTGAAGTCTGCCAGTTGGAACGTTTCGTTTTTCCGGATGAAGCGTATGTGTTCTCCGCTGAGCTTCTCGGTCATGCAGTAGCTTTTGCGCATTCCGCCGTGAATCTCTTCCGTCGAATAGACGGGAATGTTGTATTTTTCTCCCAGATGCCCTACGGCTTTGATGTGGTCGGCATGGTCGTGTGTCACCAGCACGCCCCGCACTTTTCCCAGGCTGAGCCCGTGTTCCTTGAACACTTTCTTTATGGTGCGTATGCCTATTCCTGCATCTATCAGTATCGCGTTGTTGTCTGTAGCAAGGTAATAGCAGTTTCCGCTGCTTCCGCTTGCCAGGCTCATGAATTCTATTTTCATCGGTCTTCTGTTTTTCTTTTCTTTTTAAAAACGGAATGCAAATATACTAAAAAGATGGCTTCATGCGTTCGTGGCGGGAGGCAAGTTTCTGACAAAGCTGACGGAAAAGGCGAAAGGAGTGCCCTGCTGTCAAATATTTCGGCCGGGGAAGGGGCGGATGTCGAAAAATCCATTACATTTGTGATTCGGAAAACCATTTGAAGACCTTTTAAAGATAAATTTTATGTCAACCTTAACCGTAACAATCATCATCGCATTCATTGCCGGATACTTATGTATCGCTTTAGAAACCTTAACCCGGGTCAACAAGGCCGCTGTAGCCTTGCTGATGCTGGTAGTGTGCTGGACGCTCTACATGTTCGACCCCGGAAACTTTCCCGGCATCTCTTCAGACGGAATCGCCGCGGCTGCCGGTTCGGTCATTGAGGGACATCTGGGAAGCACGGCCACAACGCTGTTCTTTCTGATGGGGGCGATGACCATTGTAGAAACCGTGGACCAGTACGGCGGCTTCAACTTCGTGCGCAACATGCTCAAGACAAAGAGCAAGCGCGGACTGCTGTGGCGCATCACGGCGATGACGTTCATCCTTTCGGCCATCCTCGACAACATGACTACGGCCATTGTGATGGTGATGATCCTGCGCAAGCTGGTTGACGACCGCAAAGACCGTCTGATCTATGCCTCGCTCGTCATCATTGCAGCCAATTCGGGCGGTGCGTTTTCTCCCATCGGCGACGTGACTACCATCATGCTCTGGAACAAGAGTCTGATTACCGCGGGGGGCGTCATCAAGGAGTTGTTTGTGCCTTCGCTTGTATCGATTGTTGTGCCTGCCTATATCCTGTCCCTGTCGCTGAAGGGAAATGTGTCCGGCGCGGCAGAACCGGAAACGTCTGCCATCGGCAACGGACTTACCGATGCGCAGCGCAAGACCGTGTTCTGGGTGGGTGTCGGCGGACTGGTGTTTGTGCCGGTATTCAAGTCGGTCACACATCTGCCTCCGTTTGTCGGCATCCTGCTGGTTTTGGGACTGCTGTGGCTGGTGACCGAACTGTTCTACCGCGGGCAGGCCGAACATGACGAAAGCACGCAGAAGCGTCTTTCGGGCATCATCTCGCGCATTGACATGAGCACCATCCTGTTTTTCCTCGGCATCCTGATGGCGGTGGCCTGCCTGCAGGAAGTGGGTGTCCTGGCAACGGTGGGCCAGGGGCTTGACGATGCGTTCAACGGAAACTATTACCTCATTACAGGCATCATCGGCGTGCTTTCGAGCATTGTTGACAATGTTCCGCTTGTTGCCGGATGCATGGGCATGTATCCGCTGGCCGAAGTGGGCGACATGGCCCGCGACGGAATATTCTGGCAGCTTCTGGCTTATTGTGCCGGAGTGGGCGGTTCGATGCTGATTATCGGTTCGGCGGCAGGTGTCGTTGTGATGGGACTGGAGAAGATCACCTTCGGCTGGTATATGAAGCGCATCACATGGGTTGCCTTTATCGGCTATGTAGCCGGCATTCTGGCCTACTGGCTCGAAAAGGCTGTTGTCGGGCTGTGACAATCATTGTTCCGGGAGCGGCGCAACTTCATCATGCGGCCGCTCCGTCAGACGGGAGGACGGCGCAGCTTCTTTTCCTTCGTTCCCCGAACGGTTCTTTTTCCCTTTCCGCTCAGAGAAATGCAGCGCTTATTTGCCTTCGGATTCCGCGCCTTGCATCTTCTTCAATTTCCCAACAGCTTTCTCCAGCGACTCTTCCGGCTTGATGATGTTGTAGTTTCCCCAAAAGTCTTTGTCGAAAAACAGGGTTGCGTCATCCGAGAGTGCCTGCTCCGTGCCGAAGGCTTCGCGGACAGGAATAGCGTCGGCAGAGGGCTTGATGTCTGTCACCACCATTTCTGAAACGACTGCATACGAGGTGGCGAACAGCCTGCGCCGCCAGTCGCATCTGAAACGGATTTTTCTTCATCTTGCCGGCCCTTTGCTTACACCCGGACGATTTCATAGTTTCTGCTTCCCAGTCCGATTCGCTCTGCATATTCCACCACGTGCGCTTCTCCGCGGCTTTCAATGCGCTGGATGAGCGGGCGGTTGTTGTTGCCGTCCGCAGGCGTTACGGCGTAGACCAGATCAAGGCAGACTTGCTCCAGTGCCACGGGGTCGGCGGAGGCAAGGATGCCAATGTCCTGCATTTCGGGCGCGGCAGGACTGGAGTCACAGTCGCAATCCACCGACAGGTTGTTCATCACGTTGATGCAGATCTCCTGATATGCTTCGCTGTATGCTTCTGTCTGGCAGTCAGGCTGTTTAGAAGGAAATGGCAGTGTTTCTTCTTCCGCTCGCCGTGGAAATTTCTTTATCTCCAGGTTAGAGATACAAATCTTTAGCCTGAAGATACATGTCTTTAGCTTAGAGATACATATCCTCAGACTGGAGATGAAGTCTTTTTCTCCGTTGCCCGGGAAATGGCAGGGGAAGCTGCGGGTGAAATGCCCGGGCCCTTAAATATTTTAAGCATTATATAGAAACTGGAAAGGAATAAATTTGTACTTTTGTGCCGTATGAGCAGAATTTTAGCTATTGATTACGGAAGGAAGCGCACGGGGATTGCCGTTACCGACCCGATGCAGATTATCGCGAACGGACTGACTACTGTCCCGACAGGCGAATTGATGGATTTCCTGCTGGACTATATGAAGCGGGAGAAGGTGGAGCGTATCATTATCGGACATCCCAAGCAGATGAACAATCAGGATTCTGAAAGCATGAAGTATATCGTGCCTTTCGTGAACCGCCTCAAGAAGGTGCTGCCCGACGTTCCGCTTGAAATGGTGGACGAACGCTTCACTTCCGTGCTGGCGCATCAGGCTATGCTGGCGGGAGGACTCAAGAAAAAAGACCGCCAGAACAAGGCACTGGTCGATGAAATCAGCGCGACTATCATTTTGCAGTCTTATCTGGAATCGAAACGAATGTAAAACTGAATTATAAAACTACAGAAACGAAATGATTTTACCTATTTATGTATTTGGTCAGCCTGTCCTGCGTGAAGAGGCACAAGACATTACTCCGGATTATCCGAACCTGAAAGAACTTATCGCCAACATGTTTGAAACGATGGACCGTGCCGACGGGGTGGGGCTTGCGGCTCCGCAGATCGGTCTGCCCATCCGCGTGGTGGTGGTGGATCTTGATGTGCTTGCCGACGACATGCCTGAGTTCAAGGGCTTCCGTCGCGCCTATATCAATCCGCACATACTTGAAGCCGGCGACAATCTGGTTGCGATGGAGGAGGGGTGTCTGAGTCTGCCCGGCATTCACGAAAGCGTAAAGCGTCCGGACCGCATCCATGTGCAGTATCTTGACGAAGAGATGAAACCCCACGACGAATGGGTGGAAGGTTATTTGGCCCGCGTGATGCAGCATGAGTTCGACCATCTGGACGGAGTGATGTTCATCGACCATCTGTCTGCTCTCCGCAAGCAGATGATCCGCGGAAAACTGAACAGTATGGTGAAAGGAAAAGCCCGCTGTTCGTATAAGGTGAAAACTGTAAAATGATAAAGAAGTTCCTATACATATTATATATAGGTATGTGCTTTCCGGTGGCATCAGCGGCACAGATCAATGCCGAACGGGTGATGACCATCGGAAAGAACGCGCTCTATTTTGAGGACTATGTGCTGTCCATTCAATATTTCAATCAAGTAATTAACGCAAAGCCTTACATGGCGGAGCCTTTCTTCTACCGCGGTCTTGCCAAGATGAATCTTGACGACTATCAGGGCGCGGAGTCGGACTGCAGCGAAGCGTTGAAGAGAAACCCGTTTGTGGTGAACGCCTATCAGGTAAGAGGCATCTCGCGCATACGCCAGGGGAAATACAAGGATGCCATCGGGGATTATCAGAGGGCCTTGAAACTGGATCCTGAGAACATCAGCCTTTGGCATAATCTTGCCTTGTGCCGGATGCATGAAGAAGAATATCCTGTGGCGCGTGCCGAACTGGATACGCTTATCCGGATAGCGCCGCGCTATACCGACGCTTACCTGATGCGCACGGAGGTTTCCCTGAAGCAGAAGGATACGCTGCAGGCCATGACGGATGCCGACAAGGCGATCGAAATTGACCGCTACAATCCCGATACCTGGACTTCGAGGGGGATGCTTTTTCTTCAGCGGGAAAAATACAGTGACGCCGAATCGGACCTGACCGAGGCCATCCGCCTTTCGGTGCGCAACTCAAGCGCTTATATCAACCGCGCGCTGGCGCGTTACCACCAGAACGACCTGCGGGGGGCGATGTCGGATTATGACCTGGCTCTGGATGTAGACCCCAACAACTTTATCGGACACTACAACCGCGGATTGCTGCGTGCGCAGGTGGGCGATGACAACCGGGCTATCGAGGACTTCGACTTTGTGCTCAAGGTGGAGCCGGACAACATGATGGCTACGTTCAACCGCGGCCTGCTGCGCGACCGTACCGGCGACTATTCCGGGGCAATCGACGATTATACGGCTGTGCTGGATGAATATCCGAATTTCCTGGCCGGATACCAGTACCGTGCTGCCGCGCGCCGGAAAATCGGTGACCTGAAGGGAGCCGATGCCGACGAGTTCAAGGTGCTGAAGGCACAGCTTGACGCGCAGAACGGAAAGAAGCCGCAGACTGCCTCGAACGACGAAAAGACCCGCAAGCAGTCGGACAAGAACGTTGAGAATTACCGCAAGATTATGGTGGCCGACGATGAAGACGACAGCAGCAAGTATAAGACAGACTACCGCGGACGTGTGCAGGACCGCAACGTGAACATTCTTCCGCAGCCGATGTTTGCCCTTACTTATTACGAGCGGCAGGATGAAGTGAAACGCCAGGTGAACTACTACAAGGGGATTGACGACATGAATGCCCGTCACGAACTTCCGCAGCGCTTGCTGATCACCAACAGCGAGGCTTCGCTGGACGAAGGACAGGTGAAGCAGCACTTCGCTTCGATCGACGCGCAGAGTGCGGTCATCGTGAAGGAACCGGAGAACGTGCTCCATTATTACGCGCGTGCCATCGACTTCTATCTGGTTCAGGATTTCGACAATGCGTTGAGCGACCTGGATGAAGCGATTCGCCGGGATTCGACCTTCATGCCTGCTTATTTCAGCCGTGCGCTTATCCATTATAAGCAGCTGGAGTATATGAAGCGCGACAAGAACTATGAGGTGGAAGTCAAGATGCCCGACGGCGACATGCAGGTTCATGCTTACGACTACAACCGGATAAAGGAGGATCTGGATGAAGTGATACGCCTGGCTCCTGATTTTGTTCACGCCTACTATAACCGCGGAAATATCCTGACTGCCATGAAGGATTACCGTGCGGCGCTTGCCGATTACTCGAAGGCGATTGAGATCGATCCGCGTTTCGGCGACGCTTACTTCAACAGGGGGCTGACAAACATCTTCCTCGGGAACAATGCGCAGGGCATACGTGACCTGAGCAAGGCGGGCGAGCTTGGAATATTCTCGGCATATAATATCATCAAGCGGTTTACGTCTGTTCCGGAAAAATAAGGTTGAAGCCGAGGTTAAATAAAAAGTTTTATATAATTTTGTACACAATAACAGATAAATATTGAACATTATGGTAAAGATAACTTTTCCTGATGGCTCCGTTCGTGAATACAATGACGGAGTTACCGGTCTGCAGATTGCAGAAAGCATCAGTTCGCGTCTGGCACAGGATGTACTGGCCTGCGGCGTGAACGGCGAAACGGTTGATTTGAATCGTCCGATAAACGAAGATGCCGACTTCGTTCTTTATAAATGGGAAGACGAGCAGGGCAAGCACGCTTTCTGGCATACAAGCGCGCACCTGCTGGCAGAGGCTTTGCAGGAACTTTATCCGGGCATTCAGTTCGGTATCGGTCCTGCCATTGAGAACGGATTCTATTACGACGTTGATCCGGGGGATGGCGTGGCAATCAAAGAGAGCGATCTGCCTGCCATCGAAAAGAAAATGGTTGAACTGGCTGCACGCAAGGAGGAGCTTGTGCGCAAGAGCATAGCCAAGGCAGATGCTTTGAAGATGTTCGGCGACAGAGGCGAAACTTACAAGTGTGAACTGATTTCCGAACTGGAAGACGGCCACATCACCACATATACGCAGGGCAGCTTTACCGATCTTTGCCGTGGACCTCACTTGCTGTCTACCGCTCCCATCAAGGCTGTCAAGCTGCTGTCGGTGGCCGGAGCTTATTGGAGGGGACAGGAAGACCGCAAGCAGATGACCCGCATTTACGGCATCACTTTCCCTAAGAAGAAGATGCTTGATGAGTATCTGGTATTGCTGGAGGAAGCCAAGAAGCGCGACCACCGCAAAATCGGCAAGGAAATGGATCTGTTCATGTTCTCCGACATGGTGGGCAAGGGACTGCCGATGTGGCTGCCGAAAGGCACTGCGCTGCGCATCCGCCTTCAGGATTTTCTGCGCCGCATCCAGGCCCGCTACGATTATCAGGAAGTGATGTGTCCGCCCATCGGAAACAAGATGCTGTATGTGACTTCCGGACACTATGCCAAATATGGCAAGGATTCGTTCCAGCCGATTCATACGCCGGAAGAAGGAGAAGAGTACTTCCTGAAACCGATGAACTGTCCTCACCACTGTACAATCTATAAGAATTCTCCCCGCTCATACCGCGACCTGCCGTTGCGTATCGCAGAATTCGGTACGGTCTGCCGTTATGAACAGAGCGGCGAACTGCATGGGCTGACTCGCGTGCGCAGCTTTACACAGGATGATGCGCACATCTTCTGCCGCCCGGATCAGGTGAAGGATGAATTTCTCCGCGTGATGGACATCATCTCAATCGTGTTCAAGTCAATGAATTTCGAAAACTTCGAGGCACAGATTTCTTTGCGTGATAAGGTGAACCGCGAGAAATACATCGGAAGCGACGAGAACTGGGAAAAGGCTGAGCAGGCGATTGTGGAAGCCTGCCAGGAAAAAGGTCTGAAGGCAAAGGTTGAATACGGAGAGGCTGCATTCTATGGCCCGAAACTGGACTTCATGGTGAAGGATGCCATCGGCCGCCGCTGGCAGTTGGGTACAATCCAGGTTGACTATAACTTGCCGGAGCGTTTTGAACTGGAATATATGGGGTCTGACAACCAGAAGCACCGTCCGGTAATGATTCACCGCGCGCCGTTCGGTTCGATGGAGCGCTTCGTGGCCGTGCTTATCGAACATACAGCCGGAAAATTCCCGCTGTGGCTGACTCCCGATCAGGTAGCTATTCTGCCGATTTCAGAAAAGTTCAACGAATATGCGGACAAGGTGCGCATGGAACTCAAGAAATATGACATTCGTGCAATCGTAGACGAACGCAATGAGAAGATCGGCCGCAAGATCCGTGACAATGAAATGAAACGCATTCCTTACATGTTGATTGTGGGCGAAAAAGAAGCCGAAAACGGCGAAGTTTCGGTTCGCAAGCAGGGTGAAGGCGACCAAGGTTCGATGAAAATCGAAGATTTTGCAAAAAATATTGCAGAAGAAGTTCATAATATGATAAATAAATGGTAAATTTGCAACCGCTTTGTGGAAAAGGTAAAAATCTTTGCTGCAAGGCGGTGAGCAAAATAATTTATAACTCTTAAAAACAAACAGGAAGAAAAGATTTTAATGAAAAATGACTCTTTGAAAGGGCAACATCGAATCAATGAACAGATTCGCGCCAAAGAAGTACGTATCGTTGGAGATAACATTGAATCGGCAGTGTATCCGATAGCTCAAGCTTTAAAGATTGCTGAGGAACATGAAGCCGACTTAGTTGAAATTTCACCCAACGCTGTTCCTCCGGTTTGCAGAATTATAGATTATTCTAAATTCCTTTATCAGTTAAAGAAACGTGCAAAGGAACAGAAAGCAAAGCAGGTTAAAGTAAATGTGAAGGAAATCCGCTTCGGTCCTCAGACGGACGAACACGACTACAACTTCAAGCTGAAACATGCGATTGGCTTCCTTCAGAACGGCGACAAGGTAAAGGCATACGTGTTCTTCAAGGGCCGTTCGATTTTGTTCAAGGAACAGGGTGAAGTGCTTCTGCTGCGTTTTGCCAATGATCTGGAAGACTATGCGAAGGTTGAGCAAATGCCGCTGCTGGAAGGAAAGCGTATGACCATCGCTCTTTCTCCCAAGAAGCCCGGGGCAAAGAAGCCTTCGAAACCGGCCGCTGAGCCTGTTCAGAAAACAGAAAAGACAAATGAGTAACGCGCCGGTATAGTGCGTTGCCATTATATTTAGTAATAATTAAATATTAAACAAAATGCCAAAAGTTAAAACTAACTCCGGTGCCAAAAAAAGATTCGCTCTTACCGGAACGGGTAAAATTAAGAGAAAACATGCTTATCACAGTCACATCCTGACTAAGAAGACTAAAAAGCAGAAAAGAAATCTTGTTCACATGGGATTGGTAAACGATGCCAACAAGAAAGCTGTTAAGGAACTTCTGTGTCTGCGTTGATTCTTTGAGAAGCGTAAAAGTATCATTTAATTTATTAACCGAATGCATTAGCTTTAAGTCCGGATGCGATATTCGGCGCTATCATTCAAAAACTAATTAAAACTATGCCAAGATCAGTAAATCATGTTGCTTCTAGAGCAAGAAGAAAGAAAATTTTGAAATTGACCAGAGGTTACTTTGGTGCAAGAAAGAATGTTTGGACCGTTGCCAAGAATACTTGGGAAAAAGGTTTGACTTATGCCTATCGTGACCGCAAGAACAAAAAACGTAACTTCCGCGCATTGTGGATCCAGCGTATCAACGCTGCTGCACGCCTGGAAGGTATGTCATATTCTAAGCTGATGGGTGCGCTGCACAAAGCAGGCATCGAAATCAACCGCAAGGTTTTGGCTGACTTAGCGATGAACCACCCTGAAGCATTCAAGGCAGTAGTTGCAAAAGCTAAAGCCGCTTGATAAGGCCGAAAGTAATGATTTTATAAAAGGTACCGTGTTGCGGTACCTTTTTTTATGGCTGATATTTTGTTTATTCAAATAATTGTCGTACATTTGTAATACAAAATTGAAGCCGTACTTGCAGAATCGGGAAACTCATCAAATTATATGAAATACCGAGAACAGCTTCAACCTCCAATGGCGGGCCACGCCTTCGGGTAGCATTTATGCCGGTGGATTACAAAGGGGGTGAGCACTCAAATCTTGTTTATCGGAGTTTCGTCACGCCTCGGGTGCGGCTTCTCTTTTTTCTTAATTGTAAGGCGAAGAATCTTGTTTTTCATGTGGTCAAGGTTCTTCGCCCTTTTAATTCTGGTTGTTATGATTCTGTATTTTTCCGGTGTCGGCAATTCGCGCAAGGTCGCTGAATGTGCGGGCAAGATGTTGGGCGAAACTGTTTTTCCGCTGACAGAAGTTGTTGGCAATAAAAGAGATGCCCTTGTTCTTCAGGCTAATGAGGCTTTGGGCTTTGTGTTTCCGGTCTACTCATGGGGACCGCCGGCCGTGGTGCTCGGCGCGTTGGAGAGGCTGCATCTGTCTTCCATTCCGGCATATGTGTATTTTATCTGTACCTGCGGGGATGATACCGGAAAGACAGCCGACATATTCAGAAAGGCTGTCAGGCACAAAGGGTGGGAGTGTCATGCCGGCTTTTCTGTGACGATGCCCAATACATATGTCTGTCTGCCAGGCTTTAATGTAGACTCCAGCCGTCTGGCAAACCTGAAGCTGAACAGCATGAAAGGCAGGGTGGAATTTGTCGCATCGTGCATCAGGAACCGCGAGCGCAAGTGGGATTGCCATGAAGGGGCATTTCCCCGCCTGAAGTCTTATGTGATACGTCCGCTTTTCAACCGTTACATGACTTCTCCGAAACCTTTCCATGCGGAAGATATTTGCATATCGTGCGGCAAGTGCGAGCAAGTGTGTCCGATGCACAATATCCGGCTGGTTGACAGACGTCCTGTCTGGGGAGCGGACTGTGCGCTCTGCCTCGCCTGTTACCATCATTGTCCGAAACACGCTGTTGCATACGGCGGCATGACAAGAGGCAAGGGACAGTTTACGCCGGAAAAGAAAGGATAAAGCGGCTTCCCTTGTTCGGTTGTGACTCCACGGAGATTTGACCGCCGTGAAGCAGGACAATCTGCTTGCAAATCGCCAGTCCGATTCCGGAACCGCCGGATTTGGTGGTGAAGAACGGGACGAAAATCCGTTCGGTGACTTCAGGGAGTATGCCTTCGCCGTTGTCGGTTACCTGAAAGTTCCATTCTTTTCCTGTTGCCGAAACGCTGATGCAGACTGATGCGTCGGCAGTATGCTCACAAGCTTCCAGTTCATTCTTTATCAGATTGATGAACACCTGCTCCATCTGTCCCCTGTCGGCTTTCCAGCGGGGGAGGTTGTCGGGCAATTTGAAGGAGAGAAAGGGTTTGCCGGCGAAAAGCTGCTGCAGGCCGTTGAAGAAATCATGCACGTCAATGTCTGTTTTTGCCGGAGGAGCGATGCGGGTCAGTTTCCTGTAGTTTTCCACGAATTCCAGCAGGCTCTTGCTGCGGCGGCGGATGACTTGCAGTCCTTGCTGCATCTGCCGGCCCGTAAAGTTGTCGGCTGAGTCTGTCATGTTGCGTTCGCTCAGCGTATCGGCCAGGGAGATGATCGGCGTGATGGAATTCATGATCTCATGAGTCAGCACCCGGATAAGCTTTTGCCATGCCTCCATTTCGGTCTGTTCCAGTGCGGTATGGATATTTTTCAGGCTGACGAGCCAAAATGTTTTTCCCTTCAGTTGGATTTGCGTGGCCGTTACTGCCAGTTCAGCCGGTATGGGCCGGCTCTGCAGGCGGGCTACAGCCTGCTGATTCTTGAGCGCTCCACTGATTTCCTCGGGCAGGATGTTGCAGTTGCCCACCAGTTTCTGCGCGGCTTTGTTCATCCACTCCATGCGGCCATTCTCGCAGCAGACCAGCACCGCCGTATCAACCCTGTTCAGCAGACTTTCGTAATACTGATGCTTTGTTTCTTCCTCATTCAAATGCGTGCGGATTGTTTTCAGGGCGGCAGAAAGATCCTCTGCCAGCATCTGCATGTTCCTGTCGCTGAAGGCAGGGCAGGCCAGTTGCGAGAGATCGTTGTTTTTCATGCAATCCACAATGCGCTTCATGGTCTGCACCTGCCGGGTCTGCATCCGGTAAAGACTGATTCCGATTCCGGCAATGACTCCGGCAGAAGCCGCGGTGCAGAACCACAGGCCGTGCATTGCCGCATATACGCCTGACGCGGCAAGCAGCACCAGACTGAGGATGTGCAGGACAAGTGAAGAGGCGTAACTTTTCATAATCCCAGTTTTTCTATTTTCCGATATAAGGCAAAGCGGGTGATGCCCAACAATTCTGCGGCACGGCTCATGTTGCCGTTGCTGGCGCGCAACGCCTTTTCCACTGCCTTCCGTTCCAGTTTCTCCAGATTCAGTTCTTCGCCAGCCTCCTCATGAACCTCGTTCGCGGCCGCCGGGAAAAAGAAGTCGCTTGGGCGGAGCAGAAGATTCTCGCTCAGTATCACCGCCCGTTCCAGCGTATGTTGCAGCTCGCGCACATTGCCCGGCCAGCTGTATTTCAGCAGCTTGTTTTTCGCTTCGCGGGTCAGTCCCTTTATTTCTTTGTGGTATTTCCGGTTATATCCTGTCAGGAAATGTTCAGCCAGCAGCAAGATATCTTCTCCCCGTTCCCTCAGCGGCGGTATGCGGAGTTCGATGGTATTGATACGGTAGAGCAGGTCCTGTCGGAAACCGCCCTCGGCCACCCGCTGATGCAAGTCGGCATTGGTGGCACAGATCAGCCGCACGTCGATGGGAGTCGGCTCTATCGCCCCCAGACGTACAATCTGCCGCTTCTCGAGGGCTGTCAGCAGTTTGGCCTGCATCGGGAGCGAAAGATTGCCGATTTCGTCCAGAAAGAGCGTGCCTCCCGAAGCGATTTCCATCCTTCCCGGTTTGGCTTTCCGGGCATCCGTAAAAGCCCCCTTTTCATAGCCGAACAGTTCACTTTCGAACAGCTGTTCCGGTATGCTTCCCAGGTCGATGGCCACGAAAGCCGCATCCTGCCGGGGAGAGAAATACTTCAACATCCGCGCGATGAGATCCTTTCCCGTTCCGTTTTCCCCCAATATAAGAATATTTGCGTCGGTATTTGAAAGCTTGCCGACAGTTTCTTTCACTTTCTGCATGGCAGGTGAGTTTCCGATGAGTTCGGGCAATCCGTCATCGCCTTTAAGGGCGAGCATCTGCGCCTGCAACTTTCCCACTTCCCTGCGCGAGCGGCTCAGTTTCAAGGCCGAGGAGAGTGTGGCAAGCAGCTTTTCTTTTTCCCACGGCTTCGACACAAAATCAGTGGCTCCTTCCTTGATGGCCCGCACCGCCTTGTCGGTATCAGCGTAGGCAGTCATGAACACCACCACCGCCTGAGGGTCGGTTTGCAGGATCTGTGCCAGACAGTCGAAGCCTTCCTGCCCGCTGATGGCGTCCCGCCGGAAATTCATGTCGAGCAGGATGACGTCGGGACGGAAAGTAGTCATGAAGTGTTCGATACGCGAAGGCTGCGTGGTCACCTTTATCTTTTCCATATAAGGCTCAAGCAGCAGATTGAGGGCGAAAAGCACGTCCTCGTTGTCGTCTATGATCAATATTTTTCCTTTCTCTTCCATTTTGCATGATGTTGGTATGCAAAGATAGTGATTTTCTGTTTGTGCTGTATGTGCGTTTCCGCACGTAAAATGTGTGGTTGCGCACATCGGAAGTCAATTCCTTTCCAGAACATTTCGCTGAATTACAGTATATTGCACTTATGGCACAGGTTTTGATTGTCTGAAAGAGGTTTATTATCAGCAGGATATGAAGCATTTGTTTTTGTCGATATTCTTTGCCGCCTCCCTTTCGGGGAATGCCGGAGCCGAACGGCTGACGCTGGGCGATGCCATACGTATGGCCCAAGCCCATTCGCCGGAAGCGCAGGCGGCCGAACATACTTACCGGGCCGCCTACTGGAGCTACCGTTCGTTCCGTGCCAACTATCTTCCGGAAGTGAATCTGGTGTCGGAGCCTTACCTGAACCGCCAGATCAACCGGGTGACGCAACCCGACGGAACGGAGCTGTTTGTGCGGCAGAACCAGTTGATTACGGATTTGGGACTGCAAATCAGCCAGAACGTATGGTTTACGGGCGGCAACCTGTTTGTGCAGACCTCCACCCAGCGGATGGACGAGTTCGGAAGCCACACAATCGCATACAATTCGTTGCCTGTAACCATTGGCTACCGGCAGTCGCTTTTCGGATACAATTCGTTGAAATGGAACCGCCGCATCGAGCCGGTGCGCTTTCGGGAAGCGAAAAAGACGTATGCCGAAACGCTGGAGCTGATTGCCGCCAGAACGTGCGAACTGTTTTTCAGCCTGGCTGCGGCACAGGCGAACCTCGACATTGCCCGATCGAACTATGCCTCGGCAGATACGCTCTACCGGTATGCCAAAGGACGGTACGACATCGGGAGCATCACGGAAAATGAAATGCTTCAGCTGGAAGTGAACAGGCTGAACGAGGAAACGAACATGATGAAGGCGCAGATTGAGGTAGAGGATGCCATGCTCACCTTCCGTTCGTTTTTGGGAATCAGGGAAGAAACCGTTATTGAGGCTGTGCCTGAGGACAGCATACCCCGGTTCGAGGTGCCTTTGACCGAAGCGATGGAACAGGCGTACCGCCACAGTCCGGAGCCTGACACCTACCGGAGAATGAAGCTCGAAAGCAAAAGCTCGCTGGCTCAGGCGCGGGCGGACAGGGGACTGAAAGCCGATCTGTATCTGCGGTTCGGCCTGTCGCAGACTGCCGGACGGCTGGCTGATTCGTGGCGCGATCCGCTTGACCAGCAATACGTGAGCCTCTCGCTTGTCGTTCCCATTCTCGACTGGGGGCGCGGACGGGGAAAGGTGCGTGTGGCCAAGTCGAACGTGTCGCTGGTGGAAACGCAGACAGAGCAGGGCATGAACGACTTTGAGCTGAACGTGCGCAAGATGGTGCGTCAGTTCAACTTGCAGGCCCGTCAGGTAGAGGTGGCGGCGCGTACGGACGAAACAGCCCGCCGCCGTTATGAAGTGGCTCTCCGCCTGTATCTGATGGGAAAGTCGACCGTTCTTGATCTGAATGCGGCTATCAGCGAAAAGGATACGGCACGGCGCAACTGCATCGAAGCGATGAAAACCTATTGGACGCTTTACTACGGTTTGCGCAGCATGACGCAATACGACTTCGAGCATGACTGCCCTCTGACGGAGCGTCTGCCCGAAATATGATTCTGATGGGCGGAGAGGGACAGGCGGCTGGAATGAGGATTCCAAGCCGTTGCGATCACCTCTT
>NZ_JAUDEN010000022.1:0-41771 GCF_030373775.1 Bacteroides gallinaceum
CATCTTCCTAACGAATAATCTTGACGCATCTGCGGAGTTAATATCATCGCTTTATCGAAACAGATGGAGTGTTGAACTGTTCTTCAAATGGATAAAACAACATCTCAGGATTAAGAGGTTCTGGGGAACATCGGAAAATGCTGTACGCATACAAATCTATTGTGCGATAATCACTTACTGCTTGGTAGCAATAGTCCAACACGATATGAAATTAGAACGCAGCATCTATGAAGTTCTCCAAATCCTCGGAATTTCTCTAACCGACAAAACACATCTCTGTGACTTGTTTGACAAATCGAATTTCAAAAATGTCAAAGACCGATATGATTCATGTGAACCGAATTTATTTAATTTTTAACCTTGTCCATTTTTAGTGGACAGTAGTGAACAAACATAGAAGATGCCTGGCTTCATCATGCAACGACTGAAAAACTGTCCAACACATACGAAAACAGATACAGCAAAACGGAAAAGCCGTCCGCATCATTCCCAAGCATCGTCTTTATATGCCAATCCGTCGATGAAATACGCAGAGCTGTCGACAGAGCCATACGGAAAGATACAGATTCCTGCCTTTTCCGCTCCTTTACCCCACGAAGATTGAACGCAGAATCAAAAACTTCGCGTTTCATTTGCCTTTGCGACCGCCATTCACTATCTTTGCCCGCAACCTTAACAGAAAAGAATCACAGCCATGAGAACATCCGCAGAAGAACAGCAAACCCAGAAGCCCATGAAGTACCTGAACCCAAAAGCCGACCCGACATTCAAGAAAGTGTTCGGAGAACATCCCGACCTGGTGATGAGCCTCCTGAACGCACTGCTCCCGCTTGAGGAGGGAGAGGAGATCACGGAACTTGAATACCTCCCGGCAGAAATGGTTCCCGACAATCCCCTCCGGAAGAACAGCATCGTGGACGTCCGGTGCCGGGACAACAGGGGAAGGCACTTCATCGTGGAGATGCAGATGGTATGGTCGCAGGAATTCCGCCAGCGCGTCCTGTTCAACGCGTCGAAAGCGTACGTGAGGCAGATCGAAAAGGGAAACGACTATTCCCTCCTCCAGCCCGTATACTCCCTGAACCTCGTAAACGAAGTATTCGAGCCCGAGCTCAGGGAATTCTACCACTACTACCGCCTTGTACACGTCGAGCATACGGAGAAGGTGATAGACGGGCTGCACCTGGTGTTCGTCGAACTCCCGAAGTTCAACCCCCACACCTACAGCGAGAAGAGGATGCAGGTGCTGTGGCTCAGGTACCTCACCGAGATAGACGAGCGGACGCGCAAGGTGCCGGAGGAGCTGCTGGAAAACCCCGAACTGAAGAAGGCAGTGGACGCGCTCGAAGAATCCGCGTTCAGCGACGGACAGCTGGCGGCCTACGAAAGGTTCTGGGACACGATCAGCGTGGAGAAGACCCTCTACAACAGCGGAATGCGCAAAGGCATTGAAAAAGGAATCGAGAAAGGCATCAAGGAAGGCATCGAAAAAGGACGGGCAGAAGGCATTGCCGAAGGCAGGCTGTCCGTAGCGAGAAACCTCAAGCAGATGGGGCTTGACGCTGCGTCCATCGCCGAAGCCACCGGACTCGATGCGGAAGCCGTCGAAAGGCTTTGAATATAGGAGTGCCGCATTACATCTAAAAGTCTGGAACAACGCATTACGGACACATACAGTCCATTTATGCAAGCATTTGGGCGGACGGGGATTCGCAACAATTCATTCGAATTTATTTGCTTTTTCATCCCCATTATTTGGAGAGTTTTCAAATAAAATCTATTTTTGCATCATTAAAGTGATCTTTTTACCGGAATCCGAATGAATAAGATAAAAAAGAAACTAAAGAAAATCCGTATTCACCATGAAGGAACCCATATCCTGCTGATAGCAGCACTGCTGCTGGCTGCCGCTAACGGACTGCTGTACTGGGGACTGGCATGGAAGATACCTTTTTATATCGTATTGCTTGCCAGCATAATCCTTTACGGACTGATGGTAAACTTCTTCCGATGCCCTATCAGAATCTTCAAAGGAGATACAGAAAAGGTTGTGGTGGCACCGGCAGACGGCCGGATCGTTGTCATAGAGGAAGTGGAAGAACATGAATATTTTCATGACAAACGGCTGATGATTTCCATCTTCATGGGAATCACCAACGTACATGCCAACTGGTATCCCGTGGACGGAGTGGTGAAACAAGTGACCCACCACAACGGACGCTTCATGAAAGCATGGCTGCCGAAGGCCAGCACCGAAAACGAACGCTCTACCGTCATTATAGAAACTCCGGACGGACAAACCGTAATGGCGCGGCAGATAGCGGGAGCGGTGGCAAGAAGAATCGTCACTTACGCCGAGCCGGGAGATGACTGCTACATCGACGAGCACATGGGATTCATCAAGTTCGGATCGAGAGTGGACGTTTATCTGCCTCTAGGGACAGAAGTCTGCGTAAAAATGGGGCAGGCAACCACGGGCAATGAAACGGTTATAGCCAGATTGAAATAAGATATGCCAAACGCAATTGTAAGAAACATACCGAATGCCATTACCAGTTGCAACCTGTTCAGCGGATGCATCGCGTGCTACATGGCATTTCACAGCAATTATGAGCTAGCCCTCCTGTTCATTGTGACAGGAGCTGTATTCGATTTCTTTGACGGAATGTCGGCACGGCTGCTGCGCGTATCCTCTCCCATCGGAAAGGAGCTGGACTCGCTGGCCGACGACGTGACTTTCGGACTGGCTCCGGCAGCCATCGCGTTTTCGCTTTTTAAGGAAATGCACTATCCCGACTTTCTTCTGCCAATGGCCGGAATGCTTCCTTACGCCGCTTTTCTGATCGCCGTCTTTTCAGCCTTGCGGCTGGCGAAGTTCAACCTTGACGAACGGCAGACCAGTTCATTCATCGGAATGCCGACTCCGGCAAACGCGCTGTTTTGGGGATCGCTGGTTGTTGGAGGGCATGAATTTCTGGTTTCGACCCATTTCAACGCCATTTACCTGCTTGTTCTGGTTATTGTCATGTCGCTGCTTCTGGTTGCGGAACTTCCGATGTTTTCGCTGAAGTTCAAGGACCTGTCATGGGGACACAACAAGGTGCGCTACATATTCCTTATCGCAAGCATCCCCCTGCTTGTCGTTTTCCGCCTGAGCGGATTCGCGGCTGTGATTGTATGGTATATCCTGCTCTCGCTGCTGACTTATAAAAAAAACAACAAATAATTTTTCATGCTGCATCTGTTAGGAATCATAGTATTTATCTTCCTGTTTGTTCTGATAATCGGGGCAGTCATCCTGCTGCGTGTCGTAAAGGGGTTCTTTTCCATAGGCAAAAAGATGACGGGACAGGACTTCAGCCGCGAAAAACGCTCGCAAACAGCCGGCACAGCCGATTATTCAAATGCTGCGCAAAAGCAGAAAACGTCCAAGAAGAAGAAGAAAGTTTTTGACGATGACGAAGGCGAATACGTAGACTTTGAAGAAATCAAAGAACCGTAACCTTCTATCCGGGCAGAGGAACCATCCAAGCTCCAGCCTGCCCTCAACGTCTTTTCCTGAAGAAGTCTTTCACCAAAGCAGCACATTCTTCAGCCATCACTCCGTCCACGACTTCCGTCTTGGGATGCAAGGCATCGGGCGCATATTTCCGGTATCCCCTTTTCTCGTCAGCCGCTCCGAACACAAGCCTTCCCGTCTGTGCCCAGGCAATCGCTCCGGCACACATCACACATGGCTCCACCGTCACATAAAGCGTACAGTCGGTCAGATACTTGGCTCCAAGCGCATTCGCCGCGGCAGTAATGGCCTGCATCTCCGCATGGGCCGTCACATCGTTCAAAGCCTCTGTCAGGTTATGCGCTCTGGCCAGAACGACACCACGGCAGACCACAACAGCTCCCACCGGCACTTCTCCGCAATCGGCTGCCCTCCGGGCTTCAAGAAGTGCCTGCTTCATATAAAACAGATCATCCTTTTGATTCATTGCACAAAAATACGTATTTTTGCCGAAAAGAAAAATATGGCAGCACATAATGAACTCGGAAAGGAAGGCGAAACAGCGGCAGTTTCTTTCCTGCAGAAAAAAGGGTATCTCATCAGGCACACAGACTGGCACGACGGAAAAAAAGACCTCGACATCGTGGCCGAAAAGGACCATACGCTCATTGTGATAGAGGTCAAAACCAGAAGGAACGACAAGTACGGCCAGCCGCAAGAAGCCGTAACCGACCGCAAAATCCGCCATATCGTATCATCAACAGACTCATACCTCAACCGGTTTGAGATTGATCTGCCTGTCAGGTTCGACATCATCACACTGATCGGAGAAAGGCCTCCTTTCGACATAGAACATATTGAAAACGCTTTCTTGCCGCCCATATGGTAAATGAACTATTTAAACGAACGATAAACTTCCCGGAGCCCGTTTTTCTGGAGGAAACGGTTTCTACCAACCTGTATCTGCAGGCATTATGCGACCGTACCAGACAGGAAGACCTGACTTGCGTATACACTTCCTTCCAGTCGGCAGGAAGGGGGCAGCGGGGAAACAGCTGGGAATCGGAAAAAGGAAAGAACCTCCTGTTCAGCTTCGTCGTCTATCCCAGCCGCCTGGAAGCGGGACGCCAGTTCCTGCTTTCACAGATAACCGCGCTGGCTCTAAAGGAAACGCTGTCGCAGTTTGCCGACAATATCCGCATCAAGTGGCCCAACGACATTTACTGGAAAGACAGGAAGCTTTGCGGGACACTGATCGAAAACGACCTGACAGGCACACACATAAGCCGTTCCATATCGGGGACGGGGGTGAATCTGAATCAGGAAAGATTCGCAAGCAACGCCCCCAATCCGGTATCGCTGAAACAAATCACCGGACACACGTATTGCCCGAAGGATATGCTCCTCCAGATTCTTGAGCGGACCGCACATTATTTCGGACTGCTGGAAACGGAACAGACCGGCGTGCTGACGACACGATACAAACAATGTCTGTACAGAAAAGACGGACTCCACAAATACAAAGATAAGGGGGGAGAGTTCATGGCATCCTTCAAAGACATTGAGCCGAGCGGAAAGCTCGTGCTGGAAGACGAAGACGGAGCCATCAGAAAATACATGTTCAAGGAAGTGGAATACGTGCTTCCATCCCCCACCCTTACCGGACTCAACAAAAACAGCAACACAACAGCACCATAAGATGAACCAGACAGATAAACAGATACTGCACATCGCCGTACCCTCCATCGTATCGAACATCACCGTTCCATTGCTGGGACTGGTTGACGTGACCATTGTCGGCCATTTGGGGTCGGCGGCATATATCGGCGCCATAGCCGTGGGAGGCATGCTGTTCAATATGATCTACTGGGTGTTCGGATTTCTCCGCATGGGAACAGGGGGACTGACGGCGCAGGCCTTCGGACAACGGAACGAGGCGGAAATCACCCGGATTCTGCTGCGCTCCCTTTCGGTCAGCTTTTTGCTTGCCGCCGCCCTGCTCATCCTGCAATATCCCATCCGACACCTCGCCTTCTTCTTCATCGATGCCAGCCCGGAAGTGCAGGACATGGCCACACGCTATTTCCATATATGCATTTGGGGAGCTCCTGCCACCCTCGGACTCTACAGCTTCATCGGCTGGTTCATCGGAATGCAGAATTCAAGATACCCCATGTTCATCGCCATCACGCAAAACGTCGTCAACATAGCCGCAAGCCTGTTTTTCGTATTAGCCCTCGACATGAAAGTGGCAGGCGTCGCATTGGGAACGCTTATCGCCCAATATGCCGGACTGCTGATGGCGTGCCTGCTGTGCCGGCACAAATACAAAAGCCTCCGCCCCTACGTCCGAAGACACAAACTGTTTGAAAGGCAGGCGATGAAACGCTTCTTCAACGTAAACAGGGATATATTTTTCCGCACGCTGTGCATTGTGGCCGTAACCGTATTCTTCACTTCCACGGGAGCGGCATACGGTGATGTCGTACTGGCTGTGAACACGCTGCTCATGCAACTGTTTACGCTGTTTTCTTACGTCATGGACGGATTTGCATACGCCGGAGAGGCGCTGTCGGGAAAATACGCCGGAGCCGGAAACCGCACTGCATTCCGGCAAACCGTCCGCCATCTTTTCTATTGGGGCACCGCGCTGGCGGCAGGCTTCACGCTGCTGTACGGCATCGGAGGAAAAGACTTCCTAAGTCTGCTGACCAATGACACGGAGGTGATCAGCGCCTCAGGCGACTATTTCGCATGGGTACTTGCCATCCCCGCCGCAGGCTTTTCGGCCTTTCTTCTCGACGGAATCTGCATCGGAGCCACCGCCACCCGGATTATGCTGCGCGCCATTTTCATCGCATCAGCCTGCTTCTTTCTGCTCTATTACGGGCTCCACGGCACAATGGGGAACCATGCGCTCTGGCTGGCCTTCATTTCCTACCTGGGGTTGCGCGGAATAATGCAGGCCTTGCTGAGCCGAAAATTGCTCAGTCAAGGATTTTTTTCTACCTTTGCGAATAATCAATAAAAAACATACAGCCATGGCAAAATTCAAACGCATCTTATTAAAGCTCAGCGGGGAAAGCCTGATGGGAGAAAAAAAGTACGGCATCGATGAAAAACGCCTGGGCGAATATGCCCGGCAAATCAAAGAGATCCATGAGATGGGCGTACAGATAGGAATCGTTATCGGAGGGGGAAACATCTTTCGCGGGCTCACAGGCGCGGGAAAAGGGTTTGACCGCGTGAAAGGCGACCAGATGGGCATGCTGGCCACGGTAATCAACAGCCTGGGACTTAGCTCCGCTCTGGCGGCAGAAGGAGTAAGGGCGCGTGTCCTGACAGCAATCCGCATGGAACCGATCGGCGAGTTCTATTCCAAATGGAAAGCCATCGAAGCCTTGGAAAACGGCGAAGTGGTCATCATGTCGGGAGGAACCGGAAACCCGTTCTTCACGACCGACACCGGATCTTCATTAAGAGGCATCGAAATAGAGGCGGACGTGATGCTGAAGGGCACACGTGTGGACGGCATCTATACGGCAGACCCGGAAAAAGATCCGACAGCAACCAAGTTTGACGACATCACCTACGACGAAGTGCTGGCGCGCGGACTGAAAGTGATGGATCTGACCGCCACCTGCATGTGCAAGGAAAACAACCTGCCCATCATCGTCTTCGACATGGACACGGCAGGCAACCTGAAGAAAGTCATCGGCGGAGAAAACATCGGAACGCTGGTACACAACTAAATCAGCATTCACCGCAGAGGCACGGAACGCCACAGAAGGAAGCGCAAGAGCGTGCGCCTCTGCCGGCTCTGCGGTGAAAGCTCCATGCCCGTGTTCCCGCAAAAACCGTCAGTCCAGGGCAAACTCTCTGACCTCACCGTTCCGCATCAGCGGAATTACATTCATGCCTTCTGCCGGAATCTGTTCCAGCCAAGCCTGAACAGCACGGTTGATCTGCCCGTGACCGACCGCCAGCACCCGCTTTCCGTCATAATTCCGGCGGATATAATCAAGAAACTTGCCGGCACGCCGGTAAAGCATCTCCCATGTTTCCACATCAGCCGGAGGGTCGTTCCTGTCTACGGCACTCAGATAAAGTCCGGTCCAGCTTCCCCAGTCTATCTCACGGAGCAAAGGAGTCGTTTCCCATGGCAGCCGGCGTTCTCCCAGCGCAATCCTGACAGTGTCAACCACCCGTTGAAGATCGCTGCTCACCACAGCGTCCAGTTCAATTTCCTCCAATGCTTCTCCCAGCTCTGCGGCCTGACGTTTCCCCTCTTCGGTCAGTATCCCGGGCAAATGCCCTTGAAAAATGCGTTTCAGATTCTCTTCCGTCTGCCCGTGGCGAGCCAAATAAAGTGTAGTCATATTTTATAAGTAAGAATATACAAAAACAGATAAATGTCCGTCTGTTCCCGACCGGCAAAAAGCAGACATTCACGGCAAATTGTCATTTGCGGGGCAAATGTAGCAACAAAACCCCAACGGACAAAATCGGGCGAAATGAAAATCAGAAAGTTCGCCCGAATATTTCGCCCACCTATTGCAAAAGACTAAAAAATAGCTTACTTTTGTTCACAAAACATTGTTCTGAGAATAATATCTATTTAAACTGTAAGTAATATGGCAGATTCAAAAGCAATTATCAGCGAAGCTGAAGAGAAAATGAATATGGCAATCATGTATCTGGACGAAGCGCTGGCCCACATCCGTGCAGGAAAAGCGGATGTACGCCTGCTCGACGGCATCCGGGTAGACTCCTACGGAAGCATGGTGCCAATCAACAACGTGGCAGCCGTAACCACCCCCGATGCGAGAAGCATCGCCATCAAGCCGTGGGATAAAAGCATGTTCCGCATCATCGAAAAGGCAATCATCGATTCCGAACTGGGCATCATGCCTGAAAACAACGGCGAAATCATACGCATCGGCATCCCTCCTCTGACCGAAGAACGGCGCAAGCAGCTTGCAAAACAATGCAAGGGCGAAGGAGAAACGGCCAAGGTGAGTGTGCGCAACGCCCGCCGCGACGCTATCGACTCGCTGAAAAAGGCTGTGAAAGAAGGCATGCCGGAAGACGAACAGAAAAATTCGGAAGCCAAACTGCAGAAAATCCACGACAAGTTCATCAAACAGATTGACGACTTGCTGGCCGCAAAAGACAAAGAAATCATGACCGTATAACACGGCTGAAGCGGCTGGAGGGAAGGCCGGAACAGGCGCTCCTCCCAGCCGCCAACGGCCAACAATCAACTATCTGAAGAACTTGGAGAAAGGACTGGTAATAAGAAGTACAGGGAGCTGGTATCAGGTCAAGACTGACAGCGGACAACTGGTGGACTGCAAGATCAAAGGCAGTTTCCGCCTGAAAGGATTCAAAAGCACCAACCCGATAGCTGTGGGCGACCGGGTGCACATCACGTTGAACACGGAAGGTACGGCCTTCATCACCGAAATAGAAGACAGGAAAAACTATATCGTCCGCCGGGCATCCAACCTTTCCAAACAACTGCACATCATTGCGGCAAACGTAGACCAGTGCATGCTCATCGCCACGGTCAACCACCCGGAAACATCGACCATTTTCATCGACCGCTTTCTGGCATCGGCCGAAGCGTACGGTGTGCCGGTGGCTTTGATATTCAACAAGACCGACATCTACTCGGACGACGAGAAACGGCTGCTGGAAGGCCTGACCAACCTCTATACACACATAGGCTATCCGTGTTTCTGCATCTCCGCACTGAACGAAACCGGAATTGGGGAAATAAAAAAAATGCTTGCCGGAAAAATCACGCTGCTGTCCGGCAACTCGGGAGTGGGGAAATCAACGCTCATCAATGCCATTCTGCCCGGCCAGAACCTGAAGACGGGGGAAATATCCGCCGTTCACAACAAGGGAACGCATACAACGACCTTCTCTGAGATGTATCCCCTTGACGAGGGAGGATACATCATAGACACGCCGGGGATAAAGGGCTTTGGAACCTTTGACATGAAAGACGAAGAGGTGGGGCATTACTTCAAGGAGATTTTTGAATTCTCAGCCAACTGCAAATACGGCAACTGCACGCACCGGAACGAACCCGGATGCGCCGTACGGGAAGCCGTTGAAAAACACTACATAAGCGAGTCCCGCTACCTGTCGTACCTGAACATACTGGAAGACAGAGAGGAGGGGAAATACCGGGCCGCCTACTGACACATCCTTTTACCTGAAAACACATCATCTTATGGACAAACGAATCAAATGGGGAATTATCGTAATCATCACCGGCGGACTGGTTGCCGCCGGCATCCACACATTCACGCCGAAAGAAAATGAAGAACTGGCCGAAACGGAAGACACGCCCAGACAAAAGAGCCAGAAAGCACTGAATGTCAACGCAAAGATCGTAAAACCGCACCTGCTGACCGATGAACTTTTTGTCAGCGGAAAACTGGTGCCCGACGAAGAAGTGGACCTTTCGTTCGAAACCTCCGGAAAAATCATCGACATCAACTTTACGGAGGGAACCTTCGTGACCAAAGGACAGCTGCTGGCCAAAGTGAACGACAGCCAGCTTCAGGCGCAGCTGAAACGGCTGGAGGCACAGATGCCGCTGGCTGAAGACCGGGTGTTCCGGCAGAATGCACTTCTGCAGCGCGATGCTGTCAGCAAGGAAGCCTACGAGCAGGTGAAGACCGAACTGGCCACCCTGAACGCCGACATCGAAAACGTCAAGGCAAACATCGCCATGACGGAGCTGCGCGCTCCTTTCGACGGCATCATCGGCCTGAGGCAGGTCAGCACGGGTGCATACGCCTCGCCGACTACAGTCATCGCCAAACTCACCAAAATCACTCCGCTGAAAGTGGAATTCGCCGTGCCGGAACGCTATGCCCGCCAGGTGAAGAAGGGAACAAACCTGACGTTCAAGATAGAAGGCTTCCTGAATGAATTCAATTCACAGGTATATGCCACCGAATCGCGCATAGACGACGAAACGCACACGCTTACCGTGCGCGCGCTCTACCCGAACAGGAACGGCGAACTATTGCCCGGACGATATGCCGACATCAGCCTGAAGCAGGAGGAAATCAAAGAGGCGCTGGCCATTCCTTCGGAAGCCATCGTTCCGGAAATGGGGAAGAACAAGGTGTTTGTCTACCGCGCAGGGAAAGCTTATCCCGTAGACGTGACGACAGGCATACGCACGGAAGCTGAAATACAGGTTATCAAGGGCCTGGCTACCGGCGACACAATACTTACTTCGGGAACCTTGCAGCTGCGCACAGGAATGCCGGTCATTATCGACCGTATTGAATAACTCTAATTCCCTACATCCATGAACATATCCGAACTTAGTATCAGACGGCCGGTGCTGGCAACCGTGCTTACCGTGATTATCCTGCTGTTCGGCCTGATAGGATACACCACACTGGGAGTACGCGAATATCCGTCTGTAGACAACCCGATCATATCCGTTACATGCAGTTATCCGGGAGCAAATGCCGAAGTAATTGAAAACCAGATCACAGAGCCGCTGGAACAGAACATCAACGGTATCCCGGGCATCCGTTCCCTTTCGAGTACCAGCCAGCAGGGACAGTCACGCATCACAGTAGAGTTTGAGCTTTCCGTCGATCTGGAAACGGCTGCCAACGACGTGCGCGACAAGGTATCTCGCGCCCAGCGCTATCTGCCCCGCGACTGCGACCCGCCCACGGTTTCAAAGGCTGATGCCGATGCCAGCCCCATCCTGATGGTGGCCATCCAGAGCAACACACGCTCGCTGCTCGAACTGAGCGAAATCGCCGACCTGACCGTCAAGGAGCAGCTCCAGACCATTCCTGACGTGAGCAGCGTATCCATCTGGGGAGAAAAACGCTACTCCATGCGTCTGTGGCTCGATCCTGTGAAAATGGCAGGATACGGAATTACGCCCGTCGACGTGAAGAACGCGGTCGACGAACAGAACCTGGAGCTGCCGTCCGGAAGCATCGAAGGAAACACAGTGGAACTGACGCTGCGCACCATGGGACTGATGCACACTGCAAAGGAGTTCAACAACGTGATTCTGAAAGAAGACAACGGGCGCATCATCCGGTTCAGCGACATCGGTTACGCCGAACTGGGACCTGCCGACCTGAAGAGCTACATGAAGATGAACGGGGTGCCGATGGTGGGTGTTGTAGTGATTCCCCAGCCGGGAGCCAACCACATAGAGATCGCCGATGCTGTATACGAACGCATGAAGCAGATGGAGAAAGACCTGCCCGAAGACGTGACGTATACCTACGGATTCGACAATACGCGGTTTATCCGCGCCTCCATCGCCGAAGTGGAAAGCACCGTATATGAGGCATTCGTGCTGGTAATCATCATCATATTCCTGTTCCTGCGCGACTGGCGCGTCACCCTGATACCGTGCATTGTGATTCCGGTATCGCTCATCGGAGCTTTCTTCGTGATGTATGTCGCCGGATTCTCCATCAACGTGCTGACCATGCTGGCAGTCGTGCTCTCGGTGGGACTTGTGGTAGACGATGCGATTGTAATGACCGAAAATATCTACATCCGCATCGAACGGGGGATGAAACCGTTTGAGGCAGGCATCGAAGGGGCCAAGGAAATCTTCTTCGCCGTAGTGTCCACCACTATCACACTGGCGGCGGTGTTCCTCCCCATCGTCTTTATGGAGGGAACCAGCGGACGGCTCTTCCGCGAGTTCAGCTTTGTCGTGGCAGGTTCGGTCATCATCTCTGCCTTTGCGGCACTCACCTTCACACCGATGCTCGCCACCAAAATGCTGAAATATCAGGAAAAGAAAAACTGGTTCTACCGGAAAACGGAACCTTTCTTCGAAGGCATGAACAACCTTTACTCGCGCTCGCTCAGAAGCTTTCTGAAAAGAAGAGCCGTAGCTATCCCCATCGTCATCGTCACAATGGCGCTTATCGGCATACTCTGGGGACAGATTCCTTCGGAAATGGCACCGCTGGAAGACCGCTCGCAAATCACCATCAACACGCGCGCGGCTGAAGGCGCCAGCTACGAATATATCCGCGATTATACCGAAGAAATAAACGCGCTGGTGGATTCTGTCATCCCGGACGCGGCATTTGTCACCGCACGCGTATCAAGCGGAAGCGGAAACATCCAGATAACCCTGAAAGACATCAAAGAACGCGACTATACACAGATGGAAGTGGCGGAAGAAATATCGAAAGCCGTCCAGAAGCATACGAAAGCGCGGTCGTTCGTCCGCCAGCAGTCGTCATTCGGAGGACGGAAAAGCAGTATGCCGGTGCAGTATGTGCTTCAGGCAGTCAGTCTGGAAAAGCTTCAGGAAGTGCTGCCCGAATTTCTCGCGGAAGTATACGACAACCCCACTTTCCAGATGGCTGACGTTGACCTGAAATTCAGCAGTCCCGAGATGCACGTAAACATCAACCGCGACAAGGCGGGAACAATGGGAGTAAACGTGCGCGATATCGGCGAGGCCCTGCAGTACGGGCTGAGCGGACAGCGCATGGGATATTTCTACATGAACGGAAAGCAGTACGAGATTCTCGGACAGATCAACCGCCAGCAGCGCAACCAGCCTGCCAGCGTGAAATCCATCTACATCCGCAACGACAAGGGAGAAATGATCCAGATGGACAACCTGGTGGACTTTGCCGAAACCGTGGCGCCGCCGAAACTTTACCACTACAACCGTTTCGTGTCGGCCACCATCTCTGCGGGACTGGCCGAAGGGAAGACCATCGGCGACGGACTGGACGAAATGGACAAGATTGCAGAGAAGGTGCTTGACGAAACCTTCCGCACGGCTCTGTCGGGCGACTCGAAAGACTACCGCGAGAGTTCGTCGAGCCTGATGTTTGCCTTCATCTTTGCCCTGGTGCTGATCTACCTGATTCTTTCGGCGCAGTTCGAAAGTTTCAAAGATCCGCTCGTCATCATGCTCACCGTTCCGCTGGCCATTGCCGGAGCACTGATATTCATGTATTTCGGAGATATAACGATGAATATATTCAGTCAGATAGGCATCATCATGCTGATCGGTCTGGTAGCAAAAAACGGTATCCTGATCGTGGAATTTGCCAACCAGAAGCAGGAAGCGGGAGAAGACAAGATGCATGCCATCCGCGATGCGGCCCTGCAACGGCTACGCCCGATCCTGATGACCAGCGCAGCCACCGTGCTGGGACTGATTCCGCTGGCATTCGCAACGGGAGAAGGAGCCAACCAGCGCATTGCCATGGGTACAGCCGTTGTGGGAGGTATGCTCGTATCGACATTCCTGACCATGTATATCGTACCGGCAATCTATTCATACATCTCAACAGACCGATCTAAAAAGAAGAAAGCATGAAAAAGCATCTGTATATATTAGCAGCACTGGCAGGCATGGGCCTGTCTGCCCGGGCACAATACACATACACCCTCAGGCAATGCCTGGAAGAAGGACTTGCCAACAACTATTCGCTGCGCATCACACGCAATGAAGAGCTGGTCAGCAAGAACAACGCCACGCTGGGGAATGCGGGATACCTGCCCACCATCGACCTGACCGCAGGATACACCGGAAGCAACGACAACAGCAACTCGGAGTCACGAAGCACCGGCGAAACAACGAAAGTGCGGGGAGTCTACGACCAGACTTTGGACGCGGGCATTGACTTGAACTGGACCATCTTCGACGGATTCAACATCAGCACAACTTACAAGCAGTTGAAAGAAATGGAGCGTTTGGGAAAAACCAATACGCGCATCGCTATCGAAGACTTCATCGCGAACCTTACGGCAGAATACTACAATTACATCCAGCAGGAAATACGCCTGAAAAACTTCCGGTACGCCGTGACCCTCTCAAGGGAACGCCTCCGCATTGTGGAAGAACGGTATCATATCGGAAATTTCTCACGGCTGGACTATCAGCAGGCAACGGTAGACTTCAATGCCGACCGCGCCCAATACATCAAGCAGCGGGAACTGGTGCACACTTCGCGCATCAATCTGAACGAACTGATGGCCGCCAAAGACATGGACCGTCCGATCAAAGTGAAAGACTCGCTGATTGACGTAAACGAACATCTGGAATTCAATGAATTATGGAACGGAACACTCAACGCTAACGCCAGCTTGCTGCAGGCCGACCAGAATACAACCATCGCCCAACTGGACTACAAGAAAGTCCTGTCGCGGAACTATCCTTATGTGCGCCTGAACGCAGGATACGGATATACACTGAACAAATACGACGTAAACGCTACACGCCAACGGAGTAACTGGGGATTCAGCGGAGGAATTACCGTAGGATTCAACATATTCGACGGGAACCGCCGCAGAGAGAAAAAGAACGCCAGTCTGGCAATCCGTAACGCGCAGCTCGCCCGCGACGAGCTGGAACAGGGGCTGCGCGCTGACCTGAGCAATCTCTGGCAGGCATACAGAAACAATATCCGTCTGCTCAACCTGGAACGACAGAATCTCATCTCGGCCAAAGAGAACCACGAAATAGCGAAAGAACGCTACTTGCTGGGGGATCTGTCTGGCATTGAGATGCGCGAAGCCCAAAAGAGTCTGCTGGATGCGGAAGAACGTATCCTTTCGGCCGAGTACGATACCAAAATGTGTGAAATATCTCTGCTGCAGCTCAGCGGACAAATCACACGCTATCTGAAATAGCAGAACAGCCACCTTCCGGAAAGAGGAGCCCGGCGAACCTTCGTTCATCAACGGGCGGCCTCTTTCTTCGCTTTTTCCACACGCACGACCTTTACAAGCCTCAGCCCGTACTTGACCGTTTTCCCGGCATTTAAGATCCGTGTGTTCTCAAAGCTGAACGTCTTGCTGAAATCAGCACACAAATACCTCAGATCATACTTGTTGAAAGGATCAAATCCCTGATCCTCCAGAAAGTCGCTCAACTCGAGAAGCGTCGCCGAGTACTGATCGCGAAACGCTTCTGCCTCATCCAAGGTAAAGGGCCTCCATCCCCCTATCCCGTCTTCTTCATAACTTCCGCAGATTGAACGGGCATCATCAGTCCTGGCCAACCACTGGCGGGGAGCAAGCAATGTGGCCTCCACGCTATTTGCAGACAGCGGAACGACTTTCCAAGCGTAAAAAGGCCCCCACACAGCCTCTGCTTCAGGAAGCACTTCCGAGTAAAGGACCGTTCCGTCACCCGAATCCGGTTTCTGCTGTCCGCCATCATCCTCCCCATCTTCCGGCTTCTCCCAGTCCTCTTCCGATTCAATCTCAAAGTCCCCCAAGTCCAGTTCCACGTCCACACCCGTTTCCCATGATTCCACAGGCGACTCTCCCCCGATCTCGATTTTTCCGTCTTCTTTTCCGGCGAAACGATAGACCTTGCCGGACTCAAAGGACGAGTTGTAATCATAGCCGTAAATCTTTTCAGCACCTCCCTGCTTCAATTTGACCGACAAGTGTACACGCGAAGCGTCGGCAGGAAACACATAGACAGGTCCTGCAATCCAGGAGCCGCCCTTCTTCTCACAAGCGACAGCAGCCAGACTGTAGTCGTTGCTGAGATCTCCGCCCAAGGAAATGCCCGAACTGACCGGAGATATGTGCAGCGTAACCTCCGATACATCAGAAGGAAAGAAAGGGAACGAAAAATAAAGGGCTGCGACCGCATAGGAAAGCGTCACCGAAACACCGGTGTCTTTCTCCAGCAGAAGACGGCTCCTCCCTGCAATCAGAGGAACATCCGCACAGCAGTCCTTGGCAAAAGTCAGGTACTGGCGGGGATGCACTTCCAGCGGAAGCACATATTCACCGGACGACAGTCCGGAAAACACAGACAACTGATAACTTCCGGCAGACAGGTCAAACACCGGAATTTCAGATACGGACGATACCGTGCGATCATACACACACTGGTTCCGCGAATCAAAAAGATAGATATCCAGCGGATAGACTGACGGGAAAATTTCAGCATTCCCCAATTCCAGATTCACAAGACAATTGCCGGACTGCGAACCTTCACTGCCATCTTCCGGCTGATAGCCTCCGCAGCCGCCCAGAAGGCAAAGCGTCCCGAATGCCGCGAAAAGCAAACTACATAGCTGTTTCATAAGACTTTTTTCTAGAAGAAACGCTAAGGACGCCAAGCCGTACACTTATCCGGCAAAGTTTTGCTTGCCGGGAGCCGGTATGCGGCCAGCCCCCGAATCATACATTTCAGAAATACTTCTCCAACTTCTTGATCATCATGCCCAGGCAGAAGACAACCACATGGTCGTTCTCCCGGATCATCGTATTTCCCGTAACCAATACACCTTCTCCATTCCGGATCAGTCCGCCGATGGTAGCACCTTTGGGAAGGCCAAGATCCTTGACCGGCGCCTTTGTTATTCTCGATCCGGCCTTGACCGTAAACTCGGCAACATCGGCATTTGCGACTGTCAGACACTTCACATTTGACACATCCGCATCAAGCATCATCTGGTAGATATGGCTGGCCGCAATGAATTTCTTGTTGATGACCGTACCGATATCCAGACTTTCAGCCATGCCGATATAATCCACATTCTCCACCTCCGCCACCGTCTTGACAACCCCAAGACGCTTGGCGGCAAGACAAGCCAGGATGTTGGTTTCAGAGTTTCCCGTCAAAGCGACGAAAGCTTCCGTATTGCGTATCCCTTCTTCCTGCAGCAGGCCGATATCCCGTCCGTCGCCGTTTATCACCATCACCCCGTCGTCCACCAGCTCTGTCAAACGGTTGCAACGGTTCAGATCGCTCTCGATGATCTTCGTGCGCATATAGTCGGGAAGATACTGGCAGGTACGCACGGCGATGCGGCTTCCGCCCATAATCATGACATTTCTCACATCGGCCTCGTTTTCCTTGCCCGCAATCTTCCGTATATAAGGAATGTATTTCTTGGTGGTGGTAAAATAAACGATATCATTCAGCTTGATCATGTCGTCACCGCGGGGAATAATCGTATCCGCCCCCCGTTTGACAGCAACGATATGGAAAGGAATGTTTCTTCCTCCCAGCTCATGCAAAGGCACGTTCAGTATTTCTGCCGCCTCGCCCATCCGTGTGCCGATCAGCACCAATGCTCCTCCGGCAAACTCCCACCATTGCCTGATCCAGCTCATCTTCACAGCGTCAACAATGTCGCGCGCCGCCAGCATTTCGGGATAAATCAGCGAATGCACTCCCAGTTTCGCAAAAAACTCCTTGTGCTTGGGCAAGAGATATTCGTAGTTGTCTATCCGGGCCACGGTCTTCTTTGCTCCCATACTGGCAGCCAGCATACAAGCCGTCATGTTGCGGCTTTCGTCGGGCATTACCCCGATAAACAGGTCGGCACCCGCCGCGTCAGCCTCTTTCAGTCCGCTGATGGATGTAGGCGAAGCGTTGACAGTCATCAGGTCAAGGTTTCCTCCCGACGCATCCAGCTTCCTTTCATCTTCGTCCATCAGAATAATGTCCTGCTTCTCTCCCGATAAAAGTTTGGCAAGGTGAGTTCCCACCGCCCCTGCCCCGGCTATAATGATTTTCATTGATCCAACATCTGAATTATCGCGTTATATATTCCAGTTTCGTCAATCCCGCAAATTTTCCGAAGCTCCTGCACCGTTCCGTGCTGCACGAAGCAGTCCGGGATGCCCAGGCGTTTCACATTCGGAGCATATCCGTTGTCTGACATGAACTCAAGCACAGCGCTTCCCATGCCTCCCATCAGCACTCCGTCCTCAACCGTAACGATCCGCTTGAAGTTCCGTCCGATCTCATGAAGCATATCCTGGTCCAAAGGCTTCAGGAAGCGGAGGTCATAATGCGCCACGCTGAGTCCCGTATCCTGTTCAGCACGTGCCAACGCCCTGGCAGCATCGTTTCCAACTGGCCCGAGCGTAATCACGGCCAGATCCGTCCCGTCCTTCATCTTGCGCCCCCGTCCCACTTCAATCTTTTCCAGCGGACACTCCCAGTCAACAAGCACACCGCGTCCTTTCGGATAGCGGATGACGAACGGACCTTTGCCGGGAAGCTGTGCCGTATACATCAGCTTCCGCAATTCGTGTTCGTCATAAGGCGAAGCTATTGTCAGATTCGGAACAGGACGCAGATAAGCCAGGTCGAACACCCCATGATGCGTAGGACCGTCTTCACCCACAAGCCCCGCCCTGTCAAGACAAAGCACGACGTTCAGCTTCTGTATGGCCACGTCATGTATGACATTGTCATATGCCCGCTGCATAAACGAGGAATAGATATTGCAGAAAGGAAGCAGTCCTTCTTTCGCCATGCCTCCGGAAAACGTCACCGCATGTCCCTCTGCAATTCCCACGTCGAAAGCACGCCCGGGCATTTCCTTCATCAGGATATTCATCGAACAGCCTGTAGGCATAGCAGGAGTAACCCCGACTATCTTGTCGTTTTGGCGCGCCAGTTCCAGCAGCGTATTTCCGAAAACCTCCTGAAACAAGGGAGGCTGCCCCTCCGTATCCTTTACAATCCGCTCGCCCGTTTCCTTGTCAAAGAGTCCGGGAGCATGCCAAACAGTTGCCGACTCTTCCGCAGGCCCGTATCCTTTTCCTTTCCGGGTATGCACATGCAGAAGTTTAGGCCCCTTCATATCCTTTATTTCCTTAAGCACCCTTACCAGCGCCCCCACATCATGTCCGTCCACGATACCGAAGTAGCGGATGTTCAGCCCTTCAAATATATTTTGCTGCTGCATGAGCATCGATTTCAAGCTGTTGTTGAAACGTATCAGGCTTTTCCGCCGTTCCTCATTGAGCACACCCCAATTGTAAAGCTTGCGCGACAACAGGTTACGGAAACGGTTGTAGCCTTCCGACGTGTGCAGGTTCAGCAGATACTGTTTCATGCCGCCCACGCTTCTGTCGATGGCCATGTTGTTGTCATTGAGAATGATCAGCAGATTATTCGGGATAGAAGACACGTTGTTAAGCCCTTCAAAAGCCAGTCCGCCGCTCATCGAGCCGTCGCCTATCACTGCCACCACATGGCGGTCGTCCTCCCCTTTTCCGGCAGCAGCCACAGCCATGCCCAATGCCGCGGAGATGGAGTTGGACGCATGTCCGCACGTAAACGTGTCGTATTCGCTTTCGGCAGGAGAAGGGAAAGGACAAAGTCCGTTCAGCTTGCGGTTCGTGCAGAAGCGGTCACGCCGTCCCGTCAGTATCTTATGGCTGTAGGCCTGATGCCCTACATCCCAGACGATACGGTCATACGGTGTATTGAAGACATAATGAACGGCCACAGTCAGTTCGATGGAACCTAAATTGGAGCCCAGATGTCCCGGATTACGCGACAGTTCATCTATAATCATATCCCTCAGTTCACTGCACACTTCAGGCAACAGGCTGACCGGCAGCTCCCTCAGATCACCGGGACTGTCTATTCTCTTCAACAAATCGTGCGATACTTGTTGTTCCATTCCAAATTCATTAAACTTTTATCGCACAAAAATAACATAAATATATATTAAATATTACATTTGCACCAAATTTTCTATCTATGGAGTTCAGGACGACAGTTGAAATGCCCTCCGACCACCCGCAGATTGCCCATTCGGACAAGCTGATGGTATGGGGGTCTTGTTTTGCAGAAAATATAGGGAAGCGATTGCTCGACAACAAATTCCAGTGCGACACCAATCCTTTCGGGGTTCTTTACAACCCGCTCTCGATAGCAAAAGCCGTCAAGCAGCTGATTTGCAGAAAACGCTATACGCCCGACGACCTGATGCATGAAAAAGACGTCTGGTTCAGCCTCATGCACCACAGCTCGTTCAATTCGCCCGACCGGGAACAATGCCTTCAGAACATAAACACACGGATAGAAAAGGGCATGGAATACCTGGAACAGGCATCCTGGCTCATTTTCACATGGGGAACAGCCAGAGTCTATTCATGGAATGAAAACGGAGAGATTGTTGGGAATTGCCACAAACTCCCTGAGCGGATGTTCTCGCGCAGGCTGCTTGCCACCGACGAAATCGTCACAGTCTACGAAGACCTGCTGAACAGCCTGCATGCGGACAGCCCCAACATGAAAATGCTGTTTACCGTCAGCCCGATCCGCCATGCCAAAGACGGGATGCACGGCAACCAGCTCAGCAAAGCCACCTTGCTGCTTGCCATCAACGAACTTTGCGCACGGCTGCCGTTCTGCTACTATTTCCCTTCCTACGAAATCATGATGGACGAACTGAGGGACTACCGCTTCTACGCCGACGACATGCTCCATCCCAGCCAGCTGGCAACCGACTATATCTGGGAGCAATTCTCCGGAACTTATTTGAGCGGCCCCGCACTGTCATTCATCAAACAATGGGAAAGCATCCGTAAAGGCCTTGACCACCGCCCGTTCAATCCCCAATCGGACACTTACCGCAAATTTGTTAGTCAAATACTGTTAAAGATAAGAGATCTAAAAGAAAAATTTCCGTACTTAGATGTCCAAAATGAAGAACAAACATGTCAAGCTCTATTGAAGAAATAATCGCAGCCATCGGAGCAGAACGCATCGGTGACAGACCGGCTACAATCGACTGGATACTTACCGACAGCCGCTCATTGTGTTTCCCTGAAGAAACCCTTTTCTTCGCACTGAAAACCAAGCGCAACGATGGACACAAATACATAGCCGACCTGCATCGGCGGGGAGTGCGCAACTTTGTAGTGAGCGAACAGCCGGAAGAAACCGCCGGCAAATTCGCAGACTCCAACTTTCTGAAAGTAGCGAATCCGCTAAAAGCGTTGCAGAAACTTGCCGCCAGGCACCGCGAGAAATTCCAGATCCCCACAATAGGAATCACAGGAAGCAACGGGAAAACGGTGGTCAAAGAATGGCTCTACCAGCTCCTCAGCCCGGACAAAGTGGTCACCCGTTCACCGCGCAGCTATAATTCACAAATCGGAGTTCCGCTGTCTGTATGGCTGATGAACGAGCACACAGAGGTGGGAATCTTCGAGGCAGGCATCTCTGAAATGGGCGAAATGGAAACGCTAAGGCCCATCATCCAGCCTACAATAGGAATCCTGACCAATATCGGAGGCGCCCATCAGGAAAACTTCCCGTCACTCCAGGACAAATGCATGGAGAAACTGCAGCTTTTCAAGGATTGCGACGTGATCATCTACAACGGCGACAACGAACTGATAAGCAACTGTGTGGCAAAATCTCTTTTCACGGCCCGCGAGATAGCCTGGTCTACCAAAGACGTGGAACGCCCGCTTTTCATCGAGAAGATTCTGAAAGACGATACGGGAACGACAATAAAATACAGATACCTGGGCTTCTTCAAGGAATACAGAATACCTTTCATCGACGAGGCATCCATTGAAAATTCGCTGCACTGCCTGGCTGCAGCCCTCTATCTGATGGTGCAGCCCGACGAAATAGCCAGACGGATGCTTCACCTCGAGCCGATAGCCATGCGCCTTGAGGTGAAGGAGGGGAAAAACAACTGCATCCTGATCAACGACAGCTACAATTCGGACTTCGCTTCGCTTGATATTGCACTCGATTTCATGGCCCGGCGTTCTGAAGACAAAGGACGCAAGCGCACACTCATCCTGTCGGACATGCTCGAAAGCGGACAAACCAGCAAGCTGCTCTACAGGCAGATTGCCGATCTGGTGCACAGCAGGAAGGTGGACCATATCATCGGAGTGGGCAAGGAAATATCAGCGGCGTCCGGACGCTTTGACATCGAAAAGAACTTTTTCCAGACAACAGCCGAACTGCTCGATTCCGGGCTGCTGAACAGCCTGCGGAACGAAGTCGTGCTGATCAAGGGGGCGCGCATCTTCCATTTCGACAAAATAACCGACCAGCTGGAGCTGAAGGTGCATGAAACGATTCTGGAAATCAACCTCAGCGCCCTCGTTGAAAACCTCAACCATTACCGCAACAAGCTGAATCCGGAAACAAAAATTGTATGCATGGTAAAAGCCTCAGCCTACGGAGCCGGCTCGTTTGAAGTGGCGAAAACACTCGAAGACCAGCGCGTGGACTATCTGGCCGTTGCAGTGGCCGATGAAGGCGCCGACCTGCGCAAGGCGGGCATAAGCAGCGCCATCATGATAATGAATCCGGAACTGACAGCCTTCAAGACCATGTTCGACTACAGGCTGGAGCCGGAGGTTTACAGCTTCCACCTGCTCGAAGAACTGATCAAGGCCGCCGAAAGAGAAGGGGTTACCAACTTCCCGATCCACATCAAGATCGACACGGGAATGCACCGGCTGGGATTTTCCCCCGAAGAAATCCCCCAACTGGTCGAACGGCTCCACAAGCAGACGGCAGTGATTCCGCGGTCTGTATTCTCACACCTTGTAGGGAGCGATTCGCAAAAGTTCGACCCGTTCACGCGACAGCAGATCGAAACGTTTGAAAAGGCTTCACAAATCTTGCAGGACGGATTCAGACACAAGATACTGCGCCATATCTGCAATACTGCCGGAATAGAACGCTACCCCGGAGCGCAATTCGACATGGTCCGCCTGGGCATCGGACTTTATGGAGTAGACCCTTACACCAACAACATCCTCCACAATGTCACCACGCTGAAAACAACCATCCTGCAAATACATGATGTGCCGGCGGAAGAAACCGTAGGCTACAGCCGCAAAGGGATACTGAAACGGGATTCGCGCATCGCCGCCATACCGATCGGCTATGCAGACGGGCTGAACCGCCACTTGGGCAACGGAAACGCCTACTGCATCGTCAACGGCAAGAAAGCGCCGTATGTGGGAAACATCTGCATGGACGTGTGCATGATTGACGTAACGGACATCGACTGCAAAGAGGGTGACAAAGCTGTCATCTTCGGCAATGAACTGCCTGTCACCGTCTTGTCAGATATTCTGGACACGATTCCCTACGAAATTCTTACAAGCGTATCAAACCGGGTGAAACGAGTCTATTTCCAAGACTGATCCGGCTTCCGCCGAAATGGAGTCCAACTTTTTTCAGTCCGCAGAAAAAACGGACCGGCGCAGAATAAGCCCATACTTCTAACCTGGAGATATGAATCTCCAGCCTAAAGATATATATCTCCAGCCTGAGGATACAGATCTTCAGGCTGGAGATAAAGTTTTTGCGAACGAAGCCATGCCTCTCCACGCAGATCGGCCAGTCTTATGGAACACGCAGCAGCGGTTCTCCAAGGCATCCCTCCCCCAGTCCGGCAGGCCGCAGTTATCCGAAGAAAAGTTATTTTCGGGACCCGTTTTCACAGATGTTCTAAATTTTTTCCTACATTTGTCCCCAAATCATAATGGAGTACAAAAAACATCATGCAAAACAATTTAGTTATAGTAGAGTCCCCGGCAAAAGCCAAAACAATTGAGAAATTCTTGGGAGCAGGCTACAAAGTTATGTCAAGTTACGGACATATACGCGACTTGAAGCAAAAGGCATTCAGTATCGACATCAACGATCACTTCAAACCGATTTATGTCATACCGGATGACAAGAAAAAAGTTGTGGCAGAACTGAAAAGCGAAGCAAAAAAAGCCGACATGGTATGGCTTGCATCCGATGAAGACCGCGAAGGGGAAGCCATATCATGGCATTTGTATGAGGTGTTGAAACTGAATCCGGAAAAGACCAGACGAATTGTATTCCATGAAATTACCAAATCCGCGATTCTGAAAGCAATCGAGCATCCCCGGAACATAGACATCAATCTCGTAAATGCCCAGCAGGCACGGCGCGTGCTCGACCGCATCGTGGGCTTCGAACTTTCGCCCGTGCTGTGGAGGAAAATAAAGCCGGCATTGTCGGCCGGACGCGTGCAGTCTGTAGCCGTCCGGCTCATCGTCGAGCGCGAACGGGAAATACACGCCTTTGTCAGCGAAGCATCCTATAAGGTGATCGCCGTTTTCCAGAATGCGGAAGGAGCGGAAATCCGCGCTACCCTGAACCAGCGCTTCAAGACAAAAGACGAAGCGCGCGCCTTTCTCGAAAAATGCAAGGAAGCGAAATTCTCGATCGAAGACATCGTGACAAGACCCGTAAAGAAATCGCCGGCTCCGCCTTTCACAACTTCTACGCTCCAGCAGGAGGCAGCCCGGAAACTGGGCTACACCGTGGCGCAGACCATGAGGCTGGCCCAGCGGCTGTATGAAAGCGGACTGATAACGTATATGCGTACCGACTCTGTCAACCTTTCGGAACTGGCATTGGGCACAAGCCGCGAAACCGTCATTTCGCTCATGGGCGAAAAATACGTGCACACGCGCCAGTACGCAACCAAGACCAAAGGGGCGCAGGAAGCGCACGAAGCCATCCGGCCGACCTATATGCAGAACGAAACAATCGACGGAACCAGCCAGGAGCAGCGTCTTTACGAACTCATATGGAAACGGACGCTGGCCTCGCAGATGGCGGATGCAGAACTTCTGAAGACAACGGCAACCATCAGTATATCCAACAACAACGACAAGTTTGTGGCTACGGGAGAAACCGTAGAATTCGACGGATTCCTGCGCGTATACAAAGAATCGTACGACGATGACAACGAACAGGAAGACGAAAGCCGTCTTCTGCCCGCCCTGAAGAAAGGACAGGAAGTAGCGCAGAAAGAAATTTCAGCGGTAGAAAGGTTCACGCAGCCGCCGGCACGGTACACAGAAGCCAGCCTTGTGCGCAAGCTGGAAGAGCTGGGCATCGGACGCCCCTCAACTTATGCCCCGACAATCTCTACAATCCAGCAGAGAGGCTATGTGGAAAAGGGAAGCAAAGAAGGAGTCAGACGTCCATACCAGGTATTGAGCCTTGTCAAGAACTCCATCCGCGAAACCAGCCAGACAGAAACCACCGGCAGCGAAAAGTCAAAGCTCATCCCAACCGATGTGGGATGCGTGGTCAATGACTTTCTGCTGCAGTATTTCCCGCAAATCATGGACTACAACTTTACAGCCAAGGTTGAAAAGGAATTCGACGAAGTGGCCGAAGGGGAAAAGCCATGGACAGACATGCTGGATACATTCTATACGAAGTTCCATCCTTATGTAGAAAATACCCTCGCTACAAAAAGCGAGCATAAAGTGGGCGAACGGATACTTGGAACCGATCCCGCCAGCGGGAAACAGGTGTCGGTCAAGATCGGGAAATTCGGACCCGTTGCACAGATAGGCACCTCGGAAGACGAAGAAAAGCCGAGATTCGCACAGCTGAACAAGGAGCACTCGCTCGAAACCATCACGCTGGAAGAAGCGCTCGACCTGTTCAAACTGCCCCGTTCGCTCGGAGAAATCGAAGGCAAAGAAGTGACGGTGGGAGTAGGAAGATTCGGACCCTACATCCGGTATGACAACAAATATGTATCCATCCCCAAAACGATGGATCCGATGGGCATCACACTGGAGGATGCACAGGAACTGCTGAAAGAGAAACAGGAAGCCGAAGCCAAACGGGTCATCAAGACGTTCGATGAAAATCCGGACCTGCAGATCTTGAACGGACGCTACGGCCCTTACATCTCTTACCAGAAAAAGAACTACAAGATTCCGGAAAACATCGATCCTGCTTACCTGAGCATCGAATCATGCTTCAAGGTGATCGAGCTTCAGAATCAGAAGGCGGAAAACAGGAAAGCCAAAAGCGCCAAAGCCAAAAAGAAATGAAAAGAATCTTTTTAATCGGCTATATGGGGTCGGGAAAAACCACGCTCGGAAAGGCTTATTCCCAAGCTTGCGGCCTGGAGTTCATCGACCTCGACTGGTACGTGGAAGGACGGATGCACAAGACAATCAACGAACTGTTTGCGGAAAAGGGGGAACAAGGCTTCCGCGAAATCGAACGGGCCATGCTGCATGAGGTCGGAGAGTTTGAAAACGTAGTTATCGCCTGCGGAGGAGGGACTCCATGCTTCTTCGACAACATGCCGTACATGAACAGCGTCGGAACAACCGTATTTCTGGACGTAGACCCGGAAGTCCTGTTCCGCCGGCTTAAAATCGCGAAAATGAAACGTCCGCTGCTGGCAGACAAGACAGACGACGAACTGACCGAAACGATAAATTCGGCACTCAGCCAACGTCTGCCCTATTACCTGCAGGCTAAATACCATTTCAATGCAGAACAGCTTGAAAGTCACCGGCAGATTGAAAGGTCTGTAAAACTTTTAGACCAGCTGCTTAACAACCAAACAATTTAAGATACAGTATAAATATAGACTATGTTGTGAAATGAGAAAATGGCGTATTGAAGATTCAGAAGAGCTCTACAACATCACGGGGTGGGGCGTTTCGTACTTTAGTATCAATGACAAAGGTCATGTAGTGGTAACACCAAGAAAAGACGGAGTAGCCGTCGACCTGAAGGAACTGGTCGATGAACTCCAGCTCCGGGATGTAACCGCCCCCATGCTGGTACGCTTCCCTGACATTCTTGACAACCGTATCGAAAAGATATCCAACTGCTTCAAACTGGCAGCGGAGGAATACGGCTACAATGCAGAAAACTTCATCATCTACCCCATCAAAGTAAACCAGATGCGGCCGGTAGTCGAAGAAATCATCAGCCACGGGAAAAAATTCAATCTGGGACTGGAGGCCGGCTCGAAGCCCGAACTGCACGCAGTGATTGCCATCAATACAGATTCTGACTCTCTCATCATCTGCAACGGATATAAAGACGAAAGCTACATCGAGCTGGCTCTGCTTGCACAGAAGATGGGGAAACGGATCTTTCTCGTTGTAGAAAAGCTGAACGAGCTGCGCCTGATCGCAAAAATGGCAAAGCAGCTGAACGTGCGGCCCAACATAGGCATCCGGATCAAGCTGGCATCCTCAGGCAGCGGAAAATGGGAAGAAAGCGGAGGAGATGCAAGCAAGTTCGGACTGACGTCAAGCGAACTGCTGGAAGCGCTTGACTTCATCGAAGAAAAGAAAATGCAGGACTGCCTGAAGCTGATTCACTTCCACATAGGCAGCCAGGTGACAAAGATACGGCGCATAAAGACTGCACTGCGAGAGGCTTCGCAGTTTTATGTGCAGCTATACCGCATGGGATTCCCCGTGGAGTTCGTAGACATCGGCGGAGGACTGGGAGTGGATTATGACGGGACACGCTCTTCCAACAGCGAAAGCAGCGTAAACTATTCGATTCAGGAATATGTGAACGACTCGATCTCCATCATGGTAGACGCAAGCAACAAGAACGGAATACCTCACCCGAACATCATCACGGAAAGCGGACGTTCATTGACAGCGCACCATTCTGTGCTGATATTCGAAGTGCTGGAAACGGCTTCGCTCCCTTCAATGGACGAAGACTTTGAAGTAAGCCCCGACGACCACGAACTGGTGCATGAGCTGTATGAAATCTGGGACAACCTCAATCAAAGCCGGATGCTGGAAGCCTGGCACGATGCCCAGCAGATTCGGGAGGAAAGCCTCGACCTGTTCAGCCACGGCATCGTAGACCTGAAGACACGCGCCCAGATCGAACGGATGTACTGGTCGGTAACGCGGGAAATTAACCAGATCGCATCGGGACTGAAACATGCTCCCGACGAGTTCCGGAATCTCGACAAGCTGCTTGCCGACAAGTATTTCTGCAACTTCTCGCTGTTCCAGTCCCTGCCGGACTCATGGGCCATCGACCAGATATTTCCCATCATGCCGATACAGCGGCTTGACGAACGTCCGGACCGTACGGCGACACTGCAGGACATCACATGCGACTCTGACGGCAAAATAGCGAACTTCGTGTCCACACGCAACGTGTCGCACGACCTGCCGGTTCACTCGATCAAGGCCAAGGAATCATACTACATCGGAGTCTTCCTCGTAGGAGCCTATCAGGAAATTCTGGGCGACATGCACAACCTGTTCGGCGACACGAATGCAGTGCACGTCAGCGTAAACGAAAAAGGCTATACCATCGATCAGGTGATCGACGGCGAAACGGTGGCGGAAGTGCTCGATTACGTGCAGTATAACCCGAAGAAACTGGTACGCACGCTTGAAACATGGGTCACCAAGTCGGTGAAAGAAGGCAAAATCTCGCTGGAAGAAGGAAAAGAGTTCCTTGCCAACTACCGCTCGGGACTGTACGGATATACCTATCTGGAATAACATAAAGGTGCATACGACAATGAAAGAAAAACTGACTGTCATAAAAGTAGGCGGAAAAATCGTCGAAGAGGCCGATACGCTCAGCCAACTGCTGAATGACTTCTCCCTGCTTCCCGGACACAAGCTGCTGGTACACGGAGGCGGACGTTCCGCAACACAGATCGCAGCGCAGCTGGGAATTGAAAGCAAAATGGTCAACGGAAGGCGGATAACCGATGCCGAAACGCTGAAAGTGGTCACAATGGTGTACGGCGGACTGGTAAACAAAACCATCGTAGCCGGACTACAGGCCAGAGGCGTGAATGCCATCGGACTGACAGGAGCGGATATGGATGTCATCCGTTCTGTCAAACGCCCGGTAAAGGACATTGACTACGGATATGCAGGCGACGTGAAGAAGGTGGATGGCGAAGCGCTGGCCGGACTTATCCGGAAAAATGTGATACCGGTGATGGCTCCGCTCACACACGACGGCAAAGGACAGATTCTCAACACCAACGCCGACACCATTGCCGGAGAAACAGCCAAGGCGCTGGCAGGCTTTTTTGACGTAACGCTTGTGTACTGTTTCGAAAAAAGGGGCGTCCTCAGCGATGAAAGCGACGACAACAGCGTCATTCCCGTACTGACTCCCGACCTTTTCCGGCAATACGTAAAAGAAGGAGTCATCAAAGAAGGAATGATACCCAAGCTTGAGAATGCCTTCGAAGCCATAAATGCCGGAGTAACAGAGGTTATAATCACTTCTGCAAAAGCAATCGGACAGAACGGCGGAACTACCGTCAAAAAATAATTCAAAAAAAACAACGGGTGAGTGTAACTTTTCTGCCACTCACCCGTCTTCATTATAGAAAGCAATGCATGAGATCAGTTTCCGAAACGATATATTGCCGCTGAAAGACAAAATCTTCAGGCTGGCATTACGCATCACGCTCGACAGAGCTGAGGCGGAAGACATTGTTCAGGACACATTGATCAGGGTATGGAACAAACGTGATGAATGGGCCAACGTAGATTCGGCTGAAGCGTATTGCCTGACAATCGCACGCAATCTGGCCATCGACCGAAGCCAGAAGATGGAAGCACGGAGCGTTGAGCTGACATCCGAAACGCAGGAAATGCCCGATGCACTGACTCCTGAGAAAGAACTTGAGCGCGATGAGCAGCTCCGGCTCGTGCACCGGCTGATAAACGGACTTCCCGAAAAGCAGCGGACAATCATCCAGCTCAGGGACATTGAAGGCAAAAGCTATAAGGAAATAGCCGATATACTGGAAATAAGCGAAGAGCAGGTAAAAGTGAACCTCTTCAGAGCCCGCCAGCATATCAAAAGTAAAATGACAGAAATAAACAATTATGGATTATAAGTACATTGAACAACTTCTGGAACGCTACTGGAACTGCGAAACTTCGGCTGAAGAAGAACAGATTCTGCGCATTTTCTTTCAACAGAAAGAAATACCGTTGCACCTGCGTACCTATCAGCCCCTGTTCTCCTACCAGAAAAAGGCTGAAGACGTGAAGTTGGGAGAGGACTTCGACCAGCGGATTCTGCAAGAGATTGAACGTCCGGTAGTCAAGGCACGCCATCTGACACTTTATACACGGTTCATGCCTCTGTTCAAGGCAGCCGCCATGCTGTGCCTGCTGCTCACACTGGGAGGGCTGGTAAAATATGCGGCCTACAGCGATTCGAACGAGATTGTCTACATCTATGACCAGTTTGACAACCGCTCGGACAACCCTCAGGTCGCTTACGAAGGCGATTCGCTGAAATCCATCATTCCCGGCACCGCCAGCAAACCGAAGGTGGAACGGGAGCACAAGCAATAGACGAACATTTTTCATTTGCTTTTATATAAACAGTTAGTGCTTATAAAAATTAATTAAAACACCAAACGAGGCTGTGAAGTTTCAATTCTCTCTATTTGATTTACTAACTCAAATAAAAAAAGGATTACCGCGTGAGCAGTAATCCTTTTTTATTTGGCGAATCTCATTTTCCGTGTGCGATAACAAAATAATGTTATTTAATAGGTAAAGTTTTGAAATAATTTGACTTTCAATTGCATATTTGAATAAAAGGCACTATTTTTGGCAGTGCATGAAAATATCATTAACTTAAAATCCATAAATTAAAAAAGAAAAAAGGAAAAGATGGAACAAGTATTTAGTTATATCATTGGGCTGGGAGCTGCCGTAATGATGCCTATTTTGTTTACTATTCTGGGGGTATGTATTGGAATCAAATTCGGGAAAGCGCTGAAAAGCGGTCTTCTTGTTGGAGTCGGATTCGTCGGACTTTCTGTTGTTACGGCACTGCTTACAAGCAGCTTGGGGGAACCGTTGAAGAAAGTGACGGAAATTTACGGCTTGAGCCTTCAAATCTTTGACATGGGATGGCCGGCAGCAGCTTCGGTGGCATATAACACTTCGGTGGGAGCATTCATCATTCCTGTCTGCCTGGGGATAAACATCCTGATGCTTCTGACAAAAACCACAAAAACAGTCAACATCGACCTTTGGAACTATTGGCATTTCGCCTTCATCGGAGCGGTGGTTTACTTCGCGTCCGACAACATCTGGTGGGGATTCTTTGCCGCTATCATCTGCTACATCATAACACTGGTGATGGCCGACCTGACCTGCAAGCAATTCCAGTCATATTATGACAAGATGGACGGAATCTCCATTCCGCAGCCTTTCTGCCAGGGATTCGTGCCCTTTGCGCTGGTCATCAACAAGGTGCTGGACAAGATTCCGGGATTTGACAAGCTGAACATTGACGCGGAAGGCATGAAGCGCAAGTTCGGCATCATGGGCGACCCGCTCTTTCTGGGAGTGATTGTGGGCTGCGCCATTGGAGCACTGGCATGCAAAAACACAGACGAACTCGTTGACGGAATCCCTGCCATTCTGGGACTGGGCATCAAGATGGGAGCCGTTATGGAGCTGATTCCACGCATCACATCACTGTTCATCGAAGGATTGCGTCCCATCTCAGACGCTACACGCGAACTTGTGGCCCGCAAATTCAAGAACAGCGCGAACCTGAACATCGGCATGAGTCCGGCACTGGTTATCGGACACCCGACCACACTGGTCGTATCGCTGCTCCTGATACCCGTTGCACTGTTCCTCTCTGTCGTGCTCCCGGGCAACCAGTTCCTTCCTTTGGCTTCTTTGGCCGGCATGTTCTATCTGTTCCCTGCCGTTCTGCCTATAACAAAAGGCAATGTGCTGAAAACATTCATCATCGGACTGGTAGGACTGGTAGTGGGACTGTACTTCGTGACAGACCTGGCTCCTTTCTTCACTCAGGCCGCCCAGGATGTGTTTGTAAGAACAGGCGACGCTGCCGTACAGATTCCTGACGGATTCCACGGCGGTGCCCTCGACTTCGCCTCAAGCCTCTTCTCATGGCTTATCTTCCACGCGGTATACAGCTTCAAATGGGTAGGTTCAGCCGTCCTCGTCATCCTTGCGCTCGGCATGGCAATCTACAACCGCACCCGTATCATCAAAGAAGCAAAGCATCTTGACAACGAATGAAAACTAACCAACAATAACAATAAAAAGCTTATGAAAAAATTTGCAATCGCAATGATGCTGGGCGTAGCCGCTCTTGCAGCAAACGCTCAAGTTAATGTACGCATGCAGACCGCATGTCATCCGCTTGATGTAAAAACGTATGATACTCAAAGACTGCGCAGCAGCTTCCTGATGGAAAAAGTGATGGTTGCCGACCAGATCAACCTGACTTATTCCATGTACGACCGCTTCATCTTCGGAGGAGCTGTTCCGGCAACAAAAGAGCTGTCGCTCGATACATTCGACGCACTGAAAGCTCCTTATTTCTTATATAACCGCGAGCTGGGCGTAATCAACGTCGGCGGCGAAGGCATCGTTACCGTAGACGGCAAAGAATACCAGCTGGGATTCAAGGAAGCCCTGTATGTAGGACGCGGCAACCAGAAAGTTACATTCAAGAGCAAGGACGCCAGCAAGCCTGCAAAATTCTACATCAACTCTGCACTTGCGCATAAAGCCTACAAGACTCAGCTGATCACCATCGACGGACGCAAAGGCTCGCTGAAGGCCAACTCTTTCCCTGCAGGAAAAATGGAAGAAAGCAACGACCGCGTAATCAACCAGCTGATTGTAAACAACGTGCTTGAAGAAGGCCCGTGCCAACTGCAAATGGGACTGACCGAACTGAAGCCGGGAAGCGTATGGAACACCATGCCGGCTCACACTCACAGCCGCCGCATCGAAGCATACTTCTACTTCAACGTGCCCGCAGGAAACATGATCTGCCACCTGATGGGACAGCCCCAGGAAGAACGCCTGGTATGGATGGCCAACGAACAGGCTATCATGTCGCCGGAATGGTCAATCCACGCAGCAGCCGGAACAAGCAACTACATGTTTATCTGGGGTATGGCCGGAGAGAACCTGGACTACAATGACATGGACAAGATCCCTTACACAGAAATGAGATAATGCAGCCATGCAGGTAACGGAAGGATACTTGCATAAACAAAAAGAGAATCTTTGAGGAGAATCTTCAGAGATTCTCTTTTTTGAATGCCCCATCCAAACCTGCATGTCCGGACAACCTTTGCCGACCAGACGCAATCTGGAACAGAAGAATACACAACCAATATCTTTTATCATGAATGCACTCGAAAGAACAGACGGGAAAAAGACGAACTACAGATGGATAATCTGTTTCATGCTCTTTTTCGCAACAACAGTCAATTACCTTGACAGACAGGTACTTTCTCTCACCTGGAAAGACTTTATCGCACCCGAATTTCACTGGACTGACACAAACTACGGAACAATAGCGGCCGTATTTTCCCTGGTCTATGCCATCGCCAACCTCTTTGCCGGACGTTTCATCGACTGGCTGGGAAGCCGGAAAGGATATTTATGGGCCATCGCCATCTGGTCTGTGGGCGCATGCCTGCACGCCCTGTGCGGATGGGCTACCGAAATGTCACTCGGCATAAGCGACGTGACAGGCATGATCGCCGCTTCGGGAGGGATCGCATCGACCATAGCAATCACCAGCGTGTATTATTTCATAGCAGCACGCATCATACTGGCCATAGGAGAAGCGGGCAACTTTCCGTCTGCGGTCAAGGTTACGGCAGAATACTTCCCAAAGAAAGACCGGGCGTTCCCGACAGCAATATTCAATGCAGGAGCCGTGGTGGGAGCCTTGATAGCTCCTGTCAGCATTCCCACGCTGGCCAGCTACTTCCAGGGAATCGGTGTCGGCAACGGCTGGGAAATGGCATTCGTCATAATCGGAGGACTGGGATTCATCTGGATGGGGCTTTGGGTGTTCGTATACAAGAAGCCCGAAAACAATCCGCACGTGAATGCTGCCGAACTGGCATACATACAGCAGGACAAAGACAGCGAACCTGCACAAGAATCGCCGCAGACCGGCGAAAACGGACCGAAACTGTCGCTATGGAAATGCTTCACCTACCGGCAGACATGGGCCATAACCCTGGGAAAATTCATGACCGACGGCGTATGGTGGTTCTTCCTCTTCTGGACTCCCGCCTACATTTCCGACGTATACGGCTACTCGTCGGACAGCAGCATGGCACAAATGCTCATATTTGTACTCTACGCCATCACCATGCTTTCAATCTTCGGAGGGAAACTTCCGAGCATCATCATCAACAGGACGGGGAAAAACCCGTATGCGGCACGTATGCAGGCCATGCTGATTTTTGCAGTGTTCCCGGTGCTCGCACTCTTTGCACAGCCCCTCGGAAGCATCTCCTGCTGGTTCCCGATCATCATCATCGGCATAGCCGGAGCTGCACACCAGTCATGGTCGGCCAACCTCTATTCGGTGGGAAGCGACATGTTCCCTAAAAATGCCATGGCCACCATTACCGGAATCAACGGCATGGCGGGCGGAGTCAGTTCGTTTCTCATCAACATGGGATCGGGGATGCTGTTTGACTATGCGGCAAAGACGCATCTGACATTCATGGGATTTGAAGGCAAAGAGGCAGGCTACTTCATCATTTTCTGCATCTGCGCCGTAGCCTATCTGCTGGCGTGGTGCGTAATGAAAGCGTTTGTACCGAAATACAAGCTGGTCAAGCTGTAAGGCTACGTTCCTAAAAGCTCACCGACAAACAGCAAAGTGAGGCCGCTCATGAAAGGACTGCAATCTTTTCAAAGCGGCCCCACTCTTTTCATCTATAAGTGCGCGAAAGAATAAGCCGCGAACCACTGCGCCAAAGCCGGAAATCCCTGACAAAGAAGTCTGATACCGGCAAAAAACTTTAGTCCACACTTCGGTTTCTATATTCCACACCGTGGTTTGCACATTCCACAGTGCCGTTTCTACATTCCACGATGTGGAATACAGTTTCTGACGAATTCTTCCGGCATTCTTAAGACATCCGGACACATTCATTCAGACACCGCACCGACAAGCTGATGCCTCTCTGCAAAGAAATGCACTCCCGCTATCTCCGGCGGAAAGCATGAAACAAAGAAAAAAGCAGCAACAGGATGCCGAGCTGATAGTGCCACAAGCCAGCAGCAGAATCCGGTCCGTCGACACAGCATAAAAGTACGACACCTGTAACCGTCACCGCCGGAAAAACAGCCGACAAGACAAGAGTTGCCCACTCTTTTTTAGCGATGCCCCGTAAAACAAGCTTTTTATACCAGTCCCCGTGCCGCCTGAGATGAATCCCCGCAGACAAAAGCCAAAGAAGGCTGGCCAGCACATGCGCCACTCCCCAATTGTGCCACAACTCATGCCCGGCTCCATGTCCGGCTACATGCAGCCCGATGCCGGTTACGGCTGATGCCAGAAAAGCTAATGGCTGCAACCGCTCCATGCGGAACAACACGCTCCTGCTCTCCCGACGGACAGGATCCGCTTCATCCGGCCTGAAAAACACACCGTTAGGACAGGTCTTCACACATTTGCCGCAACCGATACAGCCATCCGCATTTTCAAATGCCACATGCCTGTGCCATAAAAAGCCGGCCTTGCCGATCACATTCCGCGGACATTGATCCACACACTTCCAGCATGCCACACAGCGGCATGGATCCATCGCGACATACTTTGTTTCCGTTCTTTTCATCTCACCTCCTTTTTTGCTGCCAAATTAGGCAGACCAGCGCAAAAGGAAGATAGACAGAGCGAGGAAGCACTTGGACTATTCAAGGTTCTTTTGCCTGAAGAGGCTTGGAGGCAGGCCAGTTGTCCGTGTGAACAGGCGGGAAAAATAGGCACAGTCTTCGATGCCGAGGCGGTTGGATATTTCCTTGACAGAAAGGCCGGTGTAGACAAGCATCCGTTTGGCCTGCAATACCATTTCATTGCGGATATATGAGCTGGCACTCATCCCCGTGACTTCTTTCACCACCTCATTCAGATATACAGGCGAAATGTTCAGCATCGAGGCATAATACGAGGGATAGCGGTTTGCGGCAAGGTGTCCGGCAAGCAGGCTGCGGAACGACAAGACGATTTCAACATGCCTGCGGCTATGCCTCGCCCGATTCAAACCGGCCTCCTGCACGGCTTCTGCCACAATGCCGATAAAAGTTTCCGCCAGCCGCCTTGCCGTTGCTTTGGCCTGCTCACCCGTGATGCAGTCCACTCTGCCCGCAAGGATGCCTGCAAGCTGCTTCAGTTCGCCCATCCGCCTCCCGTCGATCTTCACCGCCGGAGCGAACAGAAGGAAATTGTCGAAGATATTCTTTTCCTCGCTTCCGACAAAGCTGCTGTCAGCAAAAAGCATCCATCCTTCTGCATCTTCCGAACCGATGAAACGGTGCACTTGCCCCGGCTGTATGAGAAACACTTCGCCTTGGGCAAAGCTGCATTCCTTGAAATCTATGATGCCGCGCCCCGTCCCTTTTTCCACCAGACCGACAATATAATAGTCGTCCTGATGGGCATAAGCCACAGGTCCGCTGCCGGTCTGCGGAGGAGCGATTCTGCGAAGACGCACTCCAAAATCCGAAAGCATAAAAGCTTTGTGCTGTGGAAGCTGTTGCGGCATATTCTTTTGCATTTCGATTCTTGCCTTCAATACCCGAAGAGGCGGGAATACGGGTCTTGCAGACCGGCCTATTTCTTCAGTTCCGGATATTGGATGCGCGTATGATACATTGTCTTCAGCTTTTCCTTGAACACCGTCTTCACCGTTTCAATATCCCTGAACGTTATCGGGCAGTCCTTGAAGTAGCCCTCCTGCACCTGGGCATCTACAATTTTGTCGACCAGCGAGGATATGCTGTCTTCGGTGTACGAAGGCAGGCTTCTTGAAGCCGCTTCCACCGAATCAGCCATCATCAATATGGCCTGCTCCTTGGTAAAGGGATTCGGTCCGGGATAGCGGAACACCGACATGTCCACATCCTCATCCGGATGTTCGTTCTTATAAGAAATGTAGAAATATTTCGTCAGCCCTTTCCCGTGGTGCGTCCGTATGAAATCCTTTATCACCTGAGGCAGATTGTTCTTGTCTGCCAGCTTCATGCCGTCTGTCACATGGTTAATCACGATCTGCGCGCTCTGCTTGTAGCTCAGCTGGTCGTGGGGGTTCACTCCCGACTGGTTTTCCGTAAAGAAGACGGGATTCAGCATTTTCCCGATGTCATGATACATGGCTCCCGTACGCACCAGCTGGCTGTCGGCTCCGATACGGTTAGCTGCCGCTGCCGTGAGATTGGCCAACTGCAACGAATGCTGGAAAGTTCCGGGAGCAACCTCCGACATCTCCCTCATCAGCTTGTTGTTTATGTTTGAAAGCTCTACCAACGTTACATTCGAAGTGAATCCGAAAAGTTTCTCCAGGATGAACAGCAGCGGGTAGGTGAACAGCAGCAGCGCGCCGTTGAGCAAGAAATTGACATACATGCGCGTGTTCAGCTGCTCCCATTCGCTGACATGGATCAGATCAAGAGCCAGATACATCACCGCATACGAAAAGGCAACCAGAACCGCACTGCGCAGCAGCTGGGAACGCTGCGAAAGCTCGCGCAGGCTGTATATTCCCACCATGCCGGCCAGCGTCTGCAACAAGATAAACTCATGGGGCGAGCGCAGGCAGACAGAGCATAAAAGAACCGTAATCACATGCGCCATAAACGCCGTCCTCGAATCCAGAAATATACGGATAATCATCGGAATCATGGCAAACGGAACGACATAGATGCTCAGCAACGACTGTTCCATCATCAAGGAAGTGATGACCGGAAAAACCGTAATGATAATGAACAGCAGTGCAAGACACCGGTGCTTGCTGTAATAATCGTGGCGGAACAGTTCCAGGTATGTCATGAAGCATCCCACAAGTATGGCGACAAACAGCAGCTGCCCCAGCAGCGTCAGCCGCTTTTCTGTGACGGTTTCGCTTCTTTTGTCCCACTCTTTTTCAAGCGACTTAAGGATGTTGTAGGTGTTTTCATCCACAATCTCGCCGCGGTCAATGATTTTCTGGCCGTTCATGACGAATCCGTTTGCCCACGAAAGCTCGCGGAACAGCTCCTGCTTCGCCGTTTCAGACCGTTCGGCGTCATACGTGAGATTGGGCGTGATATAATCGTTCAGATTGCATTTCTGCAAAAGCGATTTCCGGTAACGCACCGTATCTGCCCCGATCAGCTTTTCATAAGCCTGCTTGAAAGTAAACACGTCCGACACCGCCTCCTGCTTCGACATGTTTCGGTCTATCACCTGTATCTTTGCAACCGAATCCCTGTCCAGCAGCGCCAGGTCGTTCGAAGCGATGACCCCCGCCGAATAAATGTTCTTCAGCGCATTTTCAATATGCCGCTCATAAGCCGGATGGGGAATGATCGTCTTCAGATTCTCGGCATAATCCTTTCTGAACTTGGCAATCATCGACTCGCCAACGCTCTTGTCCAGCTGGAAATAAGGGACATACCGCTTCATGATACTGTCCTGCTCCTTCTGCATCTCAGTATCAGGCTTATATATCGGGAAATCGAACGACGCCTGAAGCAAGCCATACTTCCATGGCTTGTTGATGTCAAATTGATAATTGAATTTGCCTTCACGCGGCAAAAAGTAAACGATAACCGACAATGTGACAGCAAATATGACACATTTATAAAGAAACTCCCGGTAAGAGAAGTTTTTTTCTGACGATAAAGTTTTCATCGGCAAGGATATTTTACCGCAAAATAAGGAAAAAAACGGGAAATTTAGATTATTTTTGCGATGTATTTTTAGAAAAGTCCATTATGTCAGAAAGAAGAGTAAGAGTCCGTTTTGCGCCCAGTCCGACTGGCGCACTGCACATCGGCGGTGTACGCACCGCTCTGTATAACTATTTGTTTGCAAGACAACATGGCGGAGATCTGGTTTTCCGCATAGAAGATACCGATTCAAACCGCTTCGTTCCGGGAGCGGAAGAATATATACTTGAATCATTCAAATGGCTGGGAATCGAATTTGACGAAGGCGTCAGCTTTGGAGGAAACTGCGGCCCTTACCGTCAGTCGGAACGACGCGAGATCTACAAGAAATATGTGAAGGTCTTGCTCGACAACGGAAAAGCCTACATTGCTTTCGACACGCCGGAAGAGCTGGAAGCCAAACGGAAGGAAATCCCGAACTTCCAGTACGACGCTTCTACGCGCAACGCCATGCGCAACTCGCTCACGCTGCCAGAAGATGAAGTGAACCGGCTGATAGCCGAAGGCAAACAATACGTCGTGCGCTTCAAGATCGAACCGGACGAAGAAGTTCATGTAAACGACATCATCCGCGGCGACGTGGTCATCAATTCGTCAATCCTGGACGACAAGGTGCTCTACAAATCAGCCGACGAACTGCCGACCTATCATCTGGCAAATATCGTAGACGACCACCTGATGGAGATTTCACACGTCATACGCGGAGAAGAATGGCTTCCGTCGGCACCGCTGCACGTATTGCTATACCGTGCGTTCGGATGGGAAGACACTATGCCCCGGTTCGCCCATCTTCCGCTGCTACTGAAGCCCGAAGGAAACGGGAAACTGAGCAAACGCGACGGCGACCGGCTGGGATTTCCGGTATTCCCGCTCGAATGGCACGACCCGAAAACCGGAGAGGTTTCTTCAGGATACCGCGAATCGGGCTACCTGCCGGAAGCTGTCATCAACTTCCTCGCACTTCTGGGATGGAATCCGGGAAACGACCAGGAAATCATGTCGATGGACGAGCTGGTGAAACAATTCGACCTGCACCGGTGCAGCAAGGCCGGAGCGCGCTTCGACTATGAAAAGGCCAAATGGTTCAACCACGAATATATCCTGATGAAAAGCAACGAGGAAGTTGCATCCATGTTCGCACCTGTTCTCGAAGAACACGGCATTCATGCGCCGATGGACAAGGTGGTGACAGTTGTCGGACTGATGAAAGGACGGGTAAGCTTCATCAACGAGCTTTGGGACACATGCAAGTTCTTTTTCGTAGCACCTGCAGCCTATGATGAAAAGACAGTAAAGAAACGCTGGAAAGAGGATTCTGCCGAAAGAATGACCGAACTGGCAGACCTGCTCGAATCACTTGACGATTTCTCGCTGGCCCATCAGGAAGAAGTGGTCATGAAATGGATTGAAGACAAAGGCTACCACCTGGGAAATATCATGAACGCTTTCCGGCTAACGCTGGTAGGAGAAGGAAAAGGACCGCACATGTTTGACATCTCAGCAGTACTGGGCAAAGAAGAAACGATACAGCGCATGCGCCGTGCCATTGAGGTGCTCAAATAATCCGGACGACATGATTTATAATTTAGCTATACACATATATGCAGGTGCAGTCAGAATGGCTGCACCCTTCAACAAAAAAGTTTCCTTGATGCAAAAAGGAGAAAAGGAAGCTTTCGCCATTCTGGAAAAAAATATCATAAAGGGGGAAAAGTATCTTTGGTTTCATGCGGCCTCGCTGGGAGAATTCGAGCAGGGACGGCCGCTGATAGAAGAAATCAAGCGGAACTACCCGCAATATAAGGTTCTTCAGACTTTCTTCTCTCCATCAGGCTACGAAGTGAGAAAGAACTACAAAGGGGCCGACATCACCTGCTACCTCCCTCTTGACACGCCTCACAATGCCAGACGGTTCATCGAACTGGCACAGCCTTATATGGCTTTTTTCATAAAGTATGAGTTCTGGACTAATTATCTGAACGAGCTTCACCGCCGGCACATTCCAACATACAGCGTTTCTTCTATCTTCCGCGAAGATCAGATATTCTTCAAATGGTATGGCAGAAAATACAGCAAAGTGCTGCATACATTCACCCACCTGTTTGTCCAGAACCGGATATCGGTAGAACTGCTCAAAAAAATCGGCGTGAACAATACAACCATCGTTGGCGACACTCGTTTCGACCGCGTAATCGAAATCTATAAACGGGCAAAAGAATTGCCTCTAGTCGAAAAATTCAAGAGCGATGCTTTCACGCTGATTGCCGGAAGCTCATGGGAACCGGACGAAAACATCTTCATACCCTATTTCAACTCGCATCCTGAACTAAAGCTCATCATCGCACCTCATGTGATAGACGAGAGCCACTTGAAGTCAATCACAGAAAAAATAACACGCAAAGTTGTCAGATACACGCAGGCCGATGAAAAAACAATCGCCGAAGCAGACTGCCTCATAATCGATTGTTTCGGACTGCTTTCTTCCATCTACCGGTACGGAGAAATCGCCTATATCGGAGGAGGATTCGGCGTTGGCATACACAATGTGCTGGAGGCGGCTGTATATGGCATGCCCGTTGTTTTCGGCCCCAACAACAGAAAATTCAGGGAAGCCCTGGGACTTTTAGCTTGTGAAGGGGGATTTGAAATCCACGACAAGGAAGATTTCAAGGAACTTGCAGACAGACTGATAACGAACAAGGAGTTTCTCAAAGAAACCGGAAAATCGGCCTACACCTACGTGCGCGAAAATGCAGGCGCACTGAAAAAGATAATGGAAAAGATCAGTGAGAAATTGCAATAAGACCAGACGCGATATTTTTTCAACAAAAGTCGGCCGGAACTTTCAATAGCTATCCAGCCGACTTTTCTGTTATATCAACTGCTCAAACAGCCGGCTTTAAATAATAACTCTCAAAATAAAAAAAAT
>NZ_JAUDEN010000023.1:0-41391 GCF_030373775.1 Bacteroides gallinaceum
AAAGATTTCCTTTTTGCAATGAAGAAACAGCATAGCCGCTGCTGCGTTTGATGACGACATAGTCACCGCTTGCCCCAAGCTCAATGCTTGCATACGGAGAAGAACTGTCTGTGATTTCATATTTCCCGCTGACAGATTCGTACTGGGGAGGATTCATATTGACAACGACATCTTCAGTGTCGTCACTACAAGAAAAGAAACACGGAACTGTCAACACGGCCAACAGTACCAGAAACGGAATTTTACAATACTTTTTCATAATTATTACTGTTTAATGTTGAATTTGATTGTCGGTAATCAAAATTCTGCAGACGGGATACAGCAATAATTATGTCTTTAAGGGAAAGAGCCGTCCCATTACTTTCAATACATCGGATAAACTCATTTATCACATATCGAATTGCCAAGGTAATGTAATTCCCTTATCGGATGCCCGATTTTGCATTGTAAATTTACAAATCAACAACCAGAAATAAGACCAGCCATCCGTTAAATTATCAAAACTGCTACAACATTTTTATCAATACTTTTCGCACAAAGCACAATCGGACACTGACCGGCAGGAACTGTATCAGTACCCTATAACCATACTTCTGCCGCTCTTGGTTTCAAGGAGGCATATTCCCCATACAGATTTACGACGAAAAGTTTGCCCAATTCGCCAAAAGTAACGTCCTTTGCAAAAACTGTTACAAATATATACCATCATGGCCGACAACTATATCGAAAAGCAATACGAGGCATACGAGGCGCGCAAGGCTGCCTGGGAAAAAGAGAACAAATACAAGCGGAAGAAGACTGCCGCACGCACGCAGCCGGACAGCACTCCCTGCGAACGGCTCTTCCACAACCACGGAAAAAGAGTGGTGGCCGTACACGACCTTTCCGGAATGGGACGGGTATCGCTGATGGCTGTGATACCCATTCTTTCGTCCATGGGACTGCAGGTGTGTCCCCTGCCCACCGCCATCCTTTCAAACCACACCCAATATCCTGTCTACTCGTTCCTCGACCTTACCGACGAAATGAAGCGGATCATCGAAAAATGGGAGGAACTGGACATGCGCTTCGACGCTTTCTATTCGGGATACCTCGGATCGCCGAAACAGGCTCAGATTGTGGAGGACTTTATCAGAAGATTCCGGCGGCCTACCGACCTCGTTGTCGTAGACCCTGTCATGGGGGACAACGGAAGCCTTTACAAGGGGATCACCGAAGACATGGTTACCGAAATGAAGAAGCTGATCTGCCTGGCAGACATCATCACGCCGAACATGACGGAGCTGTTCCGCCTGCTCGACATGCCTTATCAGGAGTGCATGACCGACGCGGAACTGAAGGCTGCGCTCAAGGCTCTGTCTGACAAGGGACCGAGCATCGTCATCGTAACCAGCGTGCCGGTCAAGGACGACCCCCACTCCACCTCGGTCTATGCATACAACCGGTTCGGGAACCGCTACTGGAAGGTTACCTGCCCTTACCTGCCCGCGCACTATCCCGGCACGGGCGACACGTTTACCAGCGTCATCACCGGATCGCTGATGCAGGGCGACAGTCTGCCCATCGCGCTCGACCGCGCCACCCAGTTCATTCTGCAGGGCATACGCGCCACCTTCGGCTACGAATACAACAACCTGGAGGGAATCATGCTCGAAAAGGTGCTGCACAACCTTGACATGCCTATCCAGGTGAGCAGCTACGAACTGCTGGAATAGACAAGTGCAAAAGCGGGAGGCACAGCGGGAGGAAAGCCCGCCATGCCTCCGCAGAAAAAGAGAACCTGATTAAAAACGTTTGTCCGTTGTCCGAGAACAATGAACGAACAGAAAAAATGTAGAGATTCGAAACAGTTCCTCAGTTGTTTTTCATCACGCAGTTCTTGCGCGACTTGCGGTCGCAATACCGCTTGCACTGCGCGCAGATATCGTATCCGAGCATCGCTCCCAGAATAAAATCCTCCTCAGGCGTCAGCTCGTTGAGCGGACGTTTCACCATCACACGGATTGCCTCAATGCACTCCGCCTTCCCGAAAAACAGGTTGATGCGTTCGCTGTCCACCTCCTGAATCACAAAACGGATGCGCTGGCTCTTCAGCCGCTTCACGGCAAAGGCTTCGTATTTCTTGTTCGTGGTATAAAGCACCATCTGGCGCACACCTTTCTTCAGCTCATAAATATGGTTCAAGAACACCTTGAGTTCTATCGGATTGATATCGGGAGCAATCATAAGCAGGCTATGTCTTTATACGGTTAAATCAGCTTTCAGCATCTCGGTCCACGACTCCACACGGGCTTCCGTCTTGTCGCTTTCGTTCATCTCGTCGATGGCCAGCCCCACAAACTTCCCGTCGGCCACGGCGACAGACGCGCTGTAGGTATAGTCCGACTCGGGCACCGCGCCGATAAAGACGCATCCGCTGTCCTTCAGATCCTCGTAGAGCACGCCCATGCCGTCGCAGAACGTATCGGCATACGACTCAGAGTCGCCGCACCCGAAGAGGGCAATTGTCTTTCCCTTCAGATCGGCACCCTTCAGCACCTTGATGCCGTCGTACCAGTCATCCTGAAGCTCGCCGTCGCCCCAAGTCGAAGTGCCCAGTATCAGCGCATCGTACGAAGCCACCTTGTCAGCGGTCATTTTGCTCACATCATGCAGATCAGCCGGCGAGATACCCAGCTTTCCGGCAATCAACCGGGCCACCGACTCTGTCGTTCCGGTTGTGGAACCATAAAAAATACCAGTCTTTTTCATTTTTCTCGTTTTTGATTTGACACGACAAAATAAGCGCATGGCGGCGAGATATGAAATACCTAAAAATTGGGATTTTTTTCTCCGTTCTGCGCCAAACAATCATACGGAACACTTTTAGCGTCTTTCTGATGTTTTGAATTTTGTTTTTTATCTTCAAATTTGCAACACAAATAAACATTTGCGGGTGTATGCAGCCTGACGGACTCCAAAAAGCAAGAAGAAAACAGCCGGAATCGGGGGAAAATCTTTATCTCCAACTTAAAGATGGTTGGCTCCAGGCTGAAGACAGACTATTTCAAGGCTTCGGAAAACAATGTGCGGCAGACATTCGCCCAAACCTTTATTTATGAACAATTGCAGAACTCACATCTTGCCTGCGCTTTTGTGCTGCTGCCTGACGTTTCCGTCGGGAGGATGCGACATGATCGAATACCATCCCTACGACCTCGACATTGACGGAGAAACGGGCATCAACGCAAAGAACATGCAGCGCATCGAAGCGGAGCTGGAAGGCCGGAAGCGCATCACGTTTGCCGTCATCAGCGACACGCAGAGATGGTATGACGAAACGGAAGAGGCGGTAGAGTCGCTCAACGGACAGAAAGACCTTGATTTTGTGGTGCATACCGGCGACTTGTCCGACTTCGGACTCAAACTGGAGTTTGAGAAGCAGCGCGACATACTCAACCGGCTCAGCGTGCCTTATGTATGCATTCTGGGAAACCACGACTGCCTTGCCACGGGCGAAGAGGTGTTCAACCGGATTTTCGGAGAAAACAACTTCTCGTTCAACGCCGGGAATGTACACTTCCTGTGCCTCAACACCAATGCCCTTGAATTCGGCTACGACACGGCCATACCCGACTTCCAGTATATCAGAAACGACCGGCAGAGCCTCCCGGAAGGAATAGAGAAGACAGTGGCAGCCATGCACGCCGGCCCTTTCTCCGAGCAGTTCAACAACAACGTGGCCTATTTCTTCGAACAGACGATAACATCCTTCCCTTCACTGCAGTTCTGCGTCTACGGACACGGACACAATGTCAGCGCAGATGAGCTGTTTGAAGACGGCGTAATGTACTACGAATGCGCCTCAGCGAACAAACGCTCATACCTGCTGTTTACCATCAACGAAAACGATTATACCTATGAAGTGGTTTCCTATTAAAATATTGTGCATCCTGCCGGCTTTCCTTTCTCCTGCGGTACATGTATGTGCCGGAGATACCATTCCCGCCCCGGCCGTTCAGACCCGGCGGTGGGACAAGCGCGTCCACCTGAAATACAAACGCTGGGAACGCCTGAAGCCCACCCAGGCTTCGCTCCAGTATGCCGGAGGAATGGGCATGTTCGCCATCGGAGCCGGATGGGACTACGGCAAGCGATGCCAGTGGGAAACCGACTTTCTCTGGGGATTCCTTCCGAAGAAATATGCGGGCGAAAAAACAAGGCTCACTTTTACGGTAAAGCAGAACTACATCCCGTGGAGCATCAGTTTCGATCCCCGCTGGACACTCGAACCGTTTTATTGCGGGCTGTACGTGACCACCATCACGGGCGACGAGTTCTGGAAAAGAGAGCCGGGAAAATATCCAAACAAATACTACAACTTCAGCACCAAGCTGCGCCCGTACATCTTTATCGGGCAGCGGTTCGGGTTCAACCCTTCGCACAACCTGCTGCGGAACATCTCCGCCTATTACGAAGTGAGCACCTGCGAACTGTATCTGGTCAGCAAGGCAACCAACCGCACGCTCCGCATGAAAGACATCCTCCGCTTCTCGTTCGGCATAAAGGTGCATCTGTTCAGGGACTGAAAAAAATCTTGCCGGAAAAAGTTCCGCCGCCCGTCATTCATCGGCAATCAGCTCAAATGCTTTGCCGAGAGCTTTCTCCTGCGGAACAGCATAGTCGGGCAATGTGCCGTGAATGTCGTTTTCGTCCGCCCCGTACAGCCAGAAGCGTTTCCAGGAAATGGTGCATGCCAGCCGGGAAACAGGCAGCCTGTACAGGAGGACATCTCCGAAAGACACGCTCATTCCACCCGTTTCCTCACCGATCACGGTTCCCATTCCGAAATGCTTGAACGCCCATGCGAACGAGCTGGCCGAAGAGAACGTCATGTGACTGGTGAGCAGATACACCTTGCCCTTATAGCGTTTCTCCGCAAGCGGAAGAATAAGACCGCTCCCGTCCTCTCCTTCTCCATCGAAGAAAGTCCATCCCGGTTTCAGCCCCGGATAATCCGTCAGGCGCAAGGTTGCGGGAGTGATCCGTGCCAATCCTTTTCCCATCTGCCGGAAAGGCTTGTGCGAGATATAGCGCAGCAGCACGTCACCGACCGCGGAGTTTCCCCCTCCGTTGCCGCGTATGTCAATAATAAGATTGCCTATATGTTCCTTGCCGAGCACGGAAAACATGGAGTCGGCGAAAGCCGCCATCCGCCGGGGATTATTGAACGAGCGGAAATCCATGACAGCCACGTCCTTATCTTTCAGTATCCGGAAAGAATAGTCGGACGCCTTACGTTCCTCCTTCTTCTTGTCCGGCATCCGTGCCTTCATTTCTGCAAAGACGGCCGGACGCAATGTGGAGTGAAGCGTGTCTGTTCCTTCCTCCAAACGGTAAGCCACATCGTATTGCCCGGCAGCATAGAGCATTTCGAACAAGGCTGCGAAATCATAACCCAGACGCGAAAGGCGGAAAAACTCACGCTCGCCGCTCGCATAAGGCATCATGGCCTCCAGCATCTCCGCCGCACTCCGACCGTTTATTGAAAGCACTTCCGCCCCCGCCGGTATCAGTCCGTCGATGCAGCGGTCCACAAAAATGCGGGGTTCCGAAGTGGACACCTTGACAAAAAGCGGCAGGCGGAGATAAGTTTCAGTGAATATGTCATTATAGGGAAAACGGAGCATCGTATGCCCGTCGCCTACCAGCGTAACCAGCGGAGCTGCACGGCGGAAAAGTTCCAGTGCAGTGACCGAGTCAGGCATCTCATCCTTCACCTTGTTCACAGCACGGAAGAAATCTTCCTGACGACATGCGGAAAACAGGTCAGGATGGATTTCACCCAACGTATAGACCAGCGCATCCACATCGAACCTTGCCTGCGCCTTCGAGAGTTTCCCGTCAGCCCCTCTCCTCAACATCTCGGCAGAAGGCTCCTCCAAAGGGTTCGCCGACTCCCACTGAACGCGCGTGAACGCGGAGTCCCCCTCAGCGGTCAGCACAACAAAGTCATATGCTCCGTCCTTTTCTACATCAAAAACAACAGAGTCACGCTCGTTGGCGAACTTCACCCTCCTCCCCGATGTCGGATAGACATCCGGACGCGTACGGGGATCCGCCAGCCACACTCCGGGCTGAAGCCGACCGTCCACCCATACATGAATATCTTCCTTTCCCTCACGAAGCACCGGCAATGTCTTTGCCTCGTCCTGTGCAGAAACCCCTACAGCCGCAGAAAGCAATCCGCAGACCAACAATGTTTTTTTCAAGTTTTTCATAAGTATATTAAATATTACGGAAAGCAAATCTATTAAAAAAAATCCGTATGGCAACAATTTCGCACGGAATTTTGCATAGAAAAGCTGCCCGCCATTGACGTACGTTTCGTCAAAGACGGGCAGCATTCCATGTTTTGATTTATATATCTGACTCGCGTTATTTATATTCGTCCCAGCTCTTGATGGCAATGTCGTCAATGCTCATCGAGCAGAAGGCATTGATGAACGCGCTCGCCAGACGGGCATTCGTAATCAGCGGAATATTCAGGTCGATAGCCGCACGGCGGATCTTGTAGCCGTTGGTAAGCTCGCCCACCGACAAGTCGCGCGGAATGTTCACCACCATGTCAATCTCCTTGTTGTGAAGCATTTCAAGGGCCTGGGGATGTCCTTCCTCACTCGGCCAGTACACACGCGTGTTCTCGATACCGTTCTCGGAAAGGAACTTCGAAGTTCCGCCCGTTGCATACAGGTTATATCCCTTTGCCTTCAATGCGCGCGACGCCTGAAGCATGTCGACTTTCTGCTTTGTGCTGCCCGTAGAAAGCAGGATATTCTTCGCGGGAATACGGTAGCCCACAGAAAGCATCGCCTTCAGAATAGCGCATGAGGTATCATCGCCCAGACAGCCCACTTCGCCGGTAGAAGCCATGTCGACACCCAGCACAGGGTCGGCCTTCTGCAGACGGTTGAACGAGAACTGGCTGGCCTTGATGCCCACATAGTCAAGCTCGAACAGATTCTTCTCAGGTTTCTCAACCGGCAGTCCGAGCATCACCTTGGTGGCAAGCTCGATGAAGTTTATCTTGAGCACCTTGCTCACGAACGGGAACGAGCGTGAAGCACGGAGGTTGCATTCGATTACCTTGATGTCGTTGTCGCGGGCAAGGAACTGGATGTTGAACGGCCCGGAGATGTTCAGCTCCTTGGCAATCTGGCGTGAAATGCGCTTGATGCGGCGCACCGTTTCCACATACAGCTTCTGCGGCGGGAACTGGATCGTCGCATCGCCCGAATGCACGCCCGCAAATTCGATATGCTCGGATATGGCATAGACAATGATTTCACCGTTCTGAGCCACTGCATCCATCTCCACTTCCTTGGCATGTTCGATGAACTGGCTTACCACCACCGGATGCTTCTTCGACACGTTGGCCGCAAGCTGCAGGAAACGCTCCAGCTCGTCCTGGTTGGAGCAGACATTCATGGCAGCTCCCGAAAGCACATACGACGGGCGCACCAGCACCGGGAATCCGACCTTCTTGATGAAGGCGTTGATGTCGTCCATCGAAGTCAGCGCACTCCATTCCGGCTGGTCCACTCCGATACGGTCGAGCATGGCCGAGAACTTGTCGCGGTCTTCGGCATTGTCGATGCTCTTGGCCGACGTTCCGAGAATGTTCACCTGCTGCGCGTCAAGACGCATGGCCAGATTGTTCGGAATCTGTCCGCCGGTCGACACGATGACACCGTGCGGGTTCTCCAGGTCAAGGATGTCCATCACACGCTCAAAGGTCAGTTCGTCGAAATAAAGGCGGTCGCACATGTCATAGTCGGTAGATACTGTTTCGGGATTGTAGTTGATCATCACCGAACGGTAGCCTTCCTTGCGGATTGTGTTGAGAGCCTGCACGCCGCACCAGTCGAATTCCACCGACGAACCGATACGGTAAGCTCCCGATCCGAGCACCACGATGCTCTTGTGATCGCCCAGATAATGCACATCGTTTGCCACGCCGCTGTAAGTGAGGTACAGGTAGTTGGTCTGCGCCGGATACTCGGCAGCCAGCGTATCGATCTGCTTCACCACCGGAAGAACGCCAGTCTGCTTGCGGTAAGCGCGCACGGCAAGGATGCCGTCTTCCATATCTCCCTGATAGCCGATGGCGCGGGCCACCTGGAAGTCAGAGAATCCCTGACGCTTTGCCTTGTAGAGCAGCTCTTTCGGAAGCTCGGAAAGCTGTATATGGTTGTTTCCCCACTCGTGCAGTTCCCTGGAGGTCTGCATGATGTTTTCGAGCTTGTAGAGGAACCACTTGTCGATTTTGGTAAGCTCGTGAATCTGGTCGACGGTATATCCGGCGCGCATTGCCTTCGAGATGACGAAGATACGCTTGTCGGTCGGCTCGCGCAAAGCCTTGTCGATGTCGGCGATAACCAGTTCCTTGTTCTCCACGAAACCGTGCATGCCCTGGCCGATCATGCGGAGTCCTTTCTGAATAGCCTCTTCGAACGTACGTCCGATTGCCATCACCTCACCCACCGACTTCATGCTGGAGCCCAGCTCACGGTCTACGCCATGGAACTTGCCCAAGTCCCAGCGCGGAATCTTGCACACCACATAGTCGAGTGCCGGCTCAAAGAAAGCCGAAGTGGTTTTGGTCACCGAGTTCTTCAGGTCGAACAGTCCGTAGCCCAGTCCCAGCTTGGCAGCCACGAATGCCAGCGGATAACCCGTAGCCTTCGATGCCAGCGCCGAAGAACGGCTCAGACGCGCATTCACCTCGATCACACGGTAATCTTCCGATTCGGGATCGAACGCATACTGCACGTTGCACTCTCCCACGATACCGATGTGGCGGATGATGCGGATAGCCAGTTCACGGAGCTTGTGATATTCACTGTTGGTCAGCGTCTGGCTCGGCGCAATGACAATAGACTCTCCCGTATGGATACCCAGCGGGTCGAAGTTCTCCATGTTGCAGACCGTGATGCAGTTGTCGAAACGGTCGCGCACCACTTCATACTCCACTTCCTTCCATCCTTTCAGACTCTTTTCCACGAGCACCTGCGGAGAGAACGAGAAGGCTTTCTCGGCCAGCACGTTCAGCTCTTCCTCGTTGTCGCAGAATCCCGATCCAAGACCGCCCAGCGCATATGCCGCACGGATGATAACCGGATAGCCCAGGTCGCTGGCAGCCTTGCGCGCCTGCTCAATGTTCTCGCACGCCTCACTCTTGATGGTCTTCACGTTGATCTCGTCGAGCTTCTTCACGAACAGTTCACGGTCTTCCGTGTCCATAATGGCCTGCACGGGAGTGCCCAGCACCTGCACACCGTATTTCTCGAACACGCCTTCCTGATAGAGAGCCACGCCGCAGTTCAGTGCCGTCTGCCCTCCGAACGAGAGCAGTACGCCGTCGGGCCGCTCCTTGCTGATGACTTTTTCCACAAAATACGGAGTGACGGGAAGGAAGTAGATTTTGTCGGCCACCCCTTCGGATGTCTGCACCGTAGCGATGTTCGGATTGATGAGCACCGTTTCGATGCCCTCTTCTTTCAGTGCCTTAAGCGCCTGCGAACCGGAATAGTCAAATTCGCCCGCTTCACCGATTTTCAATGCGCCTGACCCCAGCAGCAAAACTTTCTTTATATTTTCTTTCATTGATGTTCTTTCAGTTAATGGTTGGTTATTGTTAGATCAGCTTCACGAACTCGTCAAAGAGGAATTCCGTGTCTGTAGGTCCGCTGGCGGCTTCCGGATGGAACTGCGCGGAGAACCAGGGATTGCGCTTGTGGCGGATTCCTTCGTTCGACCCGTCGTTCATGTTGATGAAAAGCGGTTCCCAGTCAGCGCCAAGCGTATTGTTGTCCACCGCATATCCGTGGTTCTGCGAAGTGATGAAGCAGCGTTCCGTGCCCACCATGCGGACCGGCTGGTTGTGGCTGCGATGGCCATATTTCAGTTTGTATATTTTCGCCCCTCCCGCCTTCGAGAGCAGCTGGTTTCCCATACAGATGCCGAAGATGGGAAGCTTCTCGTTTTCCATCGCCTTGCGGATGTTCTGCACGGCAGCGTCGCATGTGTCCGGATCACCGGGTCCGTTGGAAATGAAAAGTCCGTCGAACTCGATTCCGTTAAAGTCGTAGTCCCAGGGCACACGGATCACTTCAACGCCTCGCTTGAGGAGGCAGCGGATGATATTCGCCTTCACTCCGCAGTCAACCAGAAGCACGCGCTTGCTGCCTTCCGCATTGAACGAAGCCAGCCGGGAATTGATTTCCCCTTTCGGCATATCTGCCGGCAGCTTGCAGCATTCATTTCCTTTGTAAACAACTATCTCGTCACACGATACCTTGTCCACATAATTCACGCCCGCATACTGCGCTTCGGGCACATTTTCCGGTTCATCGTCAAACACGATTTTACCCATCATCACCCCATGTTCGCGCAGCACCTTCGTCAGTTCCCTCGTGTCGATGCCTGTAATTCCGGGAATCTGTTCACGCTTCAACCATTCGGCAAGACTCTCCACCGCATTCCAATGACTGTACATTTCACTGTAATCGCTCACGATGATAGCTTCCGCATGAATCCTCTCACTCTCCATAAAAGTGGGCAGACCGTTCGCCTCGAAAGTGAACGGAGGCACCCCGTAGTTGCCTACCAGCGGATAGGTCAGCGTCATCAGCTGCCCCGCATACGAAGGGTCGGTCAGACTCTCCGGATAACCGGTCATCGCCGTATTGAACACCACTTCGCCCGCTACCGGCTTCTCATAACCGAACGACTTGCCGTGAAAGCGGCTCCCGTCGTCAAGGATTAACGTCACGTTTCTCATTCCTTATCTATCTGTATCGTTATAGTTGTTGTTTTTAGCGTCACTCCAAAAAAAACCCGGACTTGCCGAAAAGCAATTCCGGGAATATGAAGAAATAAAACAAATTGTGCCGAGAAAAAAGAAAGGCTCTTCCGGTGTCCGCCAGCCGAGCGGAATCCCGAATGTATGAATAGCTGCTGCACTGTACATAAGTCCGTCATTCATGAGTCGCTTCTTTGTTTGATTCATAATTCGGAGTGCAAATATACGGATTTTCCGCCAAAAGAATGCGCTGTTTTGCAAAATAAATTGCAAAATATTTCCAGAAAGGGACGGAACGCATGTTCTTTTCATCCGCCAGGCGAGTGATACGGCCTAAAAAGAAAATTGCAAGCGCCCTGCATACAAGCACTTGCAACAAACATCAAAGTGAGCCGAAAGCGGGACTCGAACCCGCGACTTACTCATTACGAATGAGTTACTCTACCAACTGAGTTATTTCGGCATTGTTCCCTTCCGAAAACGTGTGCAAAGATACAACTTTTTCGGAAATGCAAAAACTATTTGCCTGTTTTTTTCAACAATCTTTTTTTATTTGCCTCTCACGACTCGCTTTTCTTCTCCTTCTGTTCCTTTTCGGGAGCAGGCTCGTCAATGTTCACGCTTTTTTCCACTTCGTTCAGCCCTTCCTTGAAGCTGCGCACTCCCTTTCCTACTCCTCGCATCAGTTCAGGAATCTTGCGTCCGCCGAAGAGAAGCAGAATCAGCACGACAATAATTATAATCTCAGGCATTCCCAATCCAAACATATCCGTAAATTTTATAAATCCGGATGCAAAGCTATGCTTTTATTGAATACGAACAAAATTTTCCCTGCAAAATTCGGGCGCAAAGACCATTATCCAGCCGAAGGCTTTTCCTGCATCTTCTTCACGAAATCGCAGATGACAGGATAAAGCACTTCCGGATTGTCCGACACGTCGCAAACGGTTTCCAGCGGACAGCGCCCGGTACGGGTGCGGTTGATGATGAAGGGAACCTTCTCGTCATAGCTCAGTTCAACGCCGCACTTCTCCAGCAGTTCGCAAGCCGGCTCGCTGATGACATCGGTCCACACCTCCGAAACTCCTCCCAGAGCCAGCATAGCCGCGGCTCCCTTGCCGATCACCTTGTCGGCAACCTTCGCTCCCCGCATAAAATCCGGATCCGAACGGTAAAGCTCGAAAAGGTCAACCACTCCCCTCCGCGTGAATGTGCGGATTTCGCCGTCTTTGCTCACCACACACGAATAGTTTCCGTCGTGCAGCAGCCTGATCAAATCTTCTCTCATAATGTTTCCTGCTTTAGTTTTTCTGCATACGCATCAATCCGCCTCAGCTCTTTCGGAATGTCAATGGACTGCGGACAATGGGGATTGCATTGCCCACAGCCCACGCAATGGTCTGCCTGGCGAAGCTTGGGAACACTCCGGTCGTACCCCACAAGAAAAGCCCTGCGCGCCTCGGCATAGTTCTTGTCCATACGGCTTTGGGGAATGTTTCCCTCATTCACGCATTTATTGTAATGCAGCAGCACGCCCGGAATGTCGATGCCGTAAGGACAAGGCATGCAATACTTGCAGTCGTTGCAGGGCACCGTCGGATACTCGCGCATCAGCAAGGCCGTATCGAGCAGAAACCGGTTTTCCTCGGCGGTGAGGGGAACCAGAGGCGAATAGGTGCGGATGTTGTCCTGAAGATGCTCCATGTACGTCATTCCGCTCAGCACCGTGAGCACCATGGGCAGAGTCCCTGCAAAACGGAACGCCCACGACGCGACGCTGCTTTCAGGATTGCGCGCTTTCAGGCGCGAAAAGATATGCTCCGGAAGCTTGGACAGACGGCCGCCCAGCAAAGGCTCCATGATGACCATCGGAATGTTCCGCCGGGAAATCTCGGCATACAGGTAGTCGGCATTCACGTTGTTGCCCGTGGCATACTTCCAGTCTGAATAGTTCAGCTGGATCTGGATGAAGTCCCAATGCACCTTCTCGTGAAACGACAAGATAAAGTCGAACTCCTCTTTCGAGCCATGAAACGACCAGCCCAGGTGCCTGATACGCCCCGCTTCGCGCTCCTTCAACAGATAGTCGAGCAGCCCGTTGTCAAGGAAGCGCACCTTGAAGCTTCTCTTGCCGGAAGAACCCAGCGAATGGAGCAGGTAATAGTCGATATAGTCAACCTGCAAATGCTTCATCGAATCGTGATACATCTCCACGCTCGACTTGAAGTCGCTCCGGTCAAAATTCGACATTTTCGTGGCAATAAAGTATTTCTCGCGCGGATGGCGCTTCAAGGCCATGCCCGTAGACCGTTCCGACCACCCCTGCACATAGACAGGAGCCGTATCAAAATAATTCACCCCATGCCCGATGGCATAGTCGACAAGGCGGTTCACCTCCTCCTGGTCAATCACATTTCCGTCGCCTGCCGGCGAAGGAAGAGTCGGCCAGCGCATACATCCATAGCCGAGCAGCGAAACCCGGTCGGGAGAAGGAGGAAAATTCCGGCAGGTCATCTTGCCTTCGGGCACCTCGGAAGCAGCGTTTCCCGAAGCGTCCGCTTCTTTCTTCGGAGCACATCCGCAGACTCCGGCCGTAGCCGCCACCGTACTGATTCCCACGATTTTCAGGAAATTGCGGCGATTCATCTTATCTTTCTTACACATATCGTTCTTTTCCATAGCAAAAACTGTTTTTTATCCGACAACCCGGATCAGATTACCCGGTGCACTTCGTGGCCTTCCACATAGATGGCGCTCAACGGACGTGCCGGGCAAAGATACTCGCACGCCCCGCACCCGATACACCGCTCCGCATCCACGGCCGGAATCTTCAGCGACTCCGGATCGGAAGGATCAGAAGGTATCATGGTTATGGCTCCCGCCGGACAATGCCGGGCACAGTTGCCGCACTCCTGCCCGTCGGTGAGCGGAATGCAGCGGTCTTTCACCCACACCGCATGGCCGATCTGGATGCTCGACTTGTCCGCCCGGCTGATTTTCAGGATGGCGCCGGCGGGACATACTTCAGAACATTTCGTACACTCCGGACGGCAATAGCCCCGTTCGTACGACAGATAAGGCTGCATAAACGTATCGAGCCGGCGCGAAGGGCGGAGCACCTCGTTCGGACAGACCGACACGCAAAGCTGGCAGGCGGTGCAATGCGCCTGCATGTGGCGCGCACCCACCGAACCCGGAGGAGTGAGCGGAGTGGCGCGCACCGGCTCTTTCTTGCCGATAATGTCAGCCAGCCCCCCATCCATTTTAACGGGCTCCACCTTCTTTGCCACCTGCGCGCTGACCGCCGAAGCGAACATCACGGCCGTACCTGCAATGAAAGCCCTCCTGCCGTTGCCTTCATCAGCCACCGGCTTCTGCCGGCCGGCAGATACAGGCTCTGTACGGACAGCCTTCTTTCCATAAGCGAAACGGTAGCCGATGGCTCCGCGCGAGCATTTGTCCAGGCAATCGAAACACATCACACAGCGGCTTGCGTCTACCCGATGGGCTTTCGCGTCGATGCAGGACGCCTTGCAGTTGCGGGCGCAAAGCGTACATCCGTTGCATTTGGAGGTATCGACGGTTATCCGGAAGAGCGAGAACCGGGAAAGCATCCCCAGCACTGTGCCCACCGGACAAACCGCATTGCAATAAGTGCGCCCGCCGCGCCAGGCCAGTACAGCCACGGCAAGGATCATCACAAAAGATACGGCAAAAACCGCCGCGCCCTTCATCCAGACCTCCACCGAATAAAAAGCATAGCTGTTCATCCTCTCGGCGAAATAAGCCAGCACATTGTTTCCCCACATCCACAAAGGCTGGAGCAAGGCATTGGCCGCACGCCCGTAGATGGCATACGGATCGAGCCACGCCGAAGCATGAAAGACGGCGGCCAGCACAAGAAATACGGCCAGCACGCCATAGCGCAGCCAGCTTTTCGATTCGGAAAACGCATAGGGGAGCTTCTTTCTGCGGTGTCCGAAACGCGCCGCCAGATCCTGGAACACGCCCAGCGGACAGATGACCGAACAGTATACGCGCCCGAAAACCAGCGTAAGCAAAACAAGAAAGACAATGACACCGGCATTGAGGGCAAGCACTGCCGGAAAGAACTGAATCTTGGCCAACCAGCCAAGCCAGAGATGAATCGCGCCCGTAAAGTCAAGAAACAGCAATGTGACGAGCGTGAAACAGACGGCGGCCGATATCTGCCTGAGTCTTTTCATTAGCATATCCACAAAAATTTGTTAGTGTTTCGTTGTTAGACTTTGCGAAGTTAAACATATTCTGCGAAAACAAGGCGCATATTTCTGCAAAAAAGTCATAAACACAAACACACTGACAGACAAGAAACGTTGCGCCAATGTCCCTCCGGAACCAGCCTGAAAAAATAACCCGTCATCGCAAGTAAAATAACCCGTCATTCAAAGTAAAATGTCCCGTCATCCTGATCAAAATGTCCCGTCATCTTTTCGAGGCTTCAGAGATGGACGGAAAGCGCAGGCATTCAACCCCTTATACAAGGATGAGGCATTCTGCCAGAAACCGCAAGGCAAAGCTCCTCAAAAAATGCCAGGCAAAAGCACAAACGATGAATCACGCCGGCATCTTCCGCGCCGCCTGCCAAAGCCTTCCATATCAAAAAGCAAGAAAAACATCAGTCCGCATTGATAATTTGGAATAAAAACACTAATTTTGCCGATACTTTTTACAACAACTAACTTTTTCAGCTTAATTTATATCATGAAATATCCGTTCATATCCGCCGCGGAAGCGGCCTCATCCATCCGGCACGGAGATACCGTAGGAATCGGAGGATTCTCTTCCGTAGGAACACCGAAAGCCGTTCCTGCCGCACTGGCCGAACATGCCGGAGCCATGCACCGGGAAGGAAAAGAATTCAAGGTTGGCCTGATAACAGGAGGCGCCACAGGAAACCAGGTGGACAGCGCGCTGGCTCTTGCCGATGCAGTTTCGTTCCGCACCCCCTTCCAATCGAACAAAGACATGCGCAACTCGATCAACGCAGGCGAAGTGCAGTACTTCGACCTTCATCTTTCGCAGATCGGCCAAGACGTGCGCTACGGCTTTCTGGGGAAAGTCAACGTGGCCATCGCAGAAGCCTCCGACATCACCGACGAAGGAGAAATCATTCCCAGCACCTCAGTGGGCATCACGCCTACCCTGCTCCAGGTGGCCGACAAGATCATCATCGAGCTAAACGAAGCCCATTCGGGAAAGCTCGCCGGCATGCACGACATCTACGTTCCGGCCATGCCTCCCCACCGCACCGAGATACCTATATATAAGGTGAACGACCGCATCGGAACCCCAAGCGTGAAAATCGACCCGAGCAAGGTGGTGGGCGTGGTGCGCACGAACGAACGCGACCGCATAGCCGCATTCACTCCGCTCAACGAAACGACCGTGCGGATCGGGCATAACGTGGCCGAATTCCTATGCAGCGAATGGAAACGCGGAGCCATCCCGCAGGAGTTCCTGCCCCTGCAGTCGGGTGTGGGCAACATCGCCAACGCCGTATTGGGCGCACTGGGCGACAACCCCGCGCTTCCGGCCTTCTCGATGTTCACCGAAGTCATCCAGAACTCGGTCATCGACCTTATGGCAAAAGGACGCATCCGCTTTGTGGCAGGAAGCTCGCTGACACTTTCGGACGACCACCTGGACATGATGTACGACGACATCGACACCTTCCGCAGCCGCGTGCTGCTCCGCCCGCAGGAAATCACCAACCACCCGGAACTGATCCGGCGGATGGGCATCATCGCCGTAAACACCGCACTCGAGGCAGACATCTTCGGCAATGTAAACAGCACCCATGTTTCGGGATGCAAGATGATGAACGGAATCGGAGGTTCGGGCGACTTCGCACGCAACGCTTTCCTTTCCATCTTCACCACACCGTCTACGGCAAAAGGCGGACTGATTTCTTCAATCGTGCCCCAAGTGTCGCATGTGGACAGTACGGAACACGACGTGCGCATCCTCGTAACCGAACAGGGCGTGGCCGACCTGCGCGGGAAATCGCCTTCGCAACGCGCGCGCTGCATCATCGAGAACTGCGCCCATCCCGACTACAGACAACTGCTGTGGGATTACCTGAAACTTTCGGAAGGACACTCGTGCCATACGCCGATGTCGCTGAAAAACGCGTTCAAGATGCACATCGCCTTTGCGGAAACAGGCGACATGAGGAACACAAAGTTCGAGTGATTTCCCGCTACATCAAAAAAAACGCCTATCTTTGTCCCCCATGGAAAAATTCGACATACACATATTGGGATGCGGTTCGGCCCTGCCCACACTCAGGCACAACGCCAGCTCGCAAATAGTCAACGTGCGCGAAAAGCTCTTCATGATTGACTGCGGAGAAGGAACGCAGGTACACCTCCGCCGCTCGCGGCTCCGGTTCAACCGGCTGAACCACATCTTCATCTCCCACTTGCACGGGGACCACTGCTTCGGGCTGATGGGCCTTATCTCAACATTCGGAATGCTGGAACGCACGGCACAGCTTCACATCCACGCGCATCCGGAGCTGGAGCGGATTCTCAAACCGCAGCTCGCCTTCTTCTGCAACGGACTGCCCTTCGATGTCGTCTTCCACCCCATCGACCCGGCAAAGCGCGAAATCATCTACGACGACCGGTCGGCAAGCGTGGAAACCATCCCGCTGAAGCACCGCATGCCTACCTGCGGGTTCCTCTTCCGCGAAAAGCCGACCGCCAACCACATCCGGCGGGACATGATCGACTGCTACGAAATCCCTCTATATATGATCAACCGCATAAAGAACGGGGAAGACTACGTTACGGCAGACGGCAAGGTGATTCCCAACGAAAAGCTCACCTTTCCGGCCGACCCTCCGCGCTCATACGCCTACTGCTCCGACACGGTCTACCTCCCCCGGATCACGGAACAGATAGAGGGAGTCGACCTGCTTTTCCATGAAGCGACCTTCGGAGAAGACAATGCCGCGCGGGCACGGAAAACCCAGCACTCAACGGCGGCGCAGGCGGCACGGATAGCCCTCGAAGCAAAGGTGAAGCGGCTGGTCATCGGCCATTTCTCGGCAAGGTATGAAGACGAAAAGGTGCTGCTTGAAGAAGCAAAAGCCATTTTCCCCCATACGATGCTGGCCAACGAAAACCTGACCATCTCCATCTGAACAGTTAAAGAAAACTAACCCGTTTAAACCCGACATCCCGAACAATGTCATACCAGACAGTATGAACTCCAAAGCATGAACAAATACAACGAAAAAGAAACCATATACCGCCTGCAGGATCCCGAAACACGGCGTGACGCATTCGGCGAGGTTGTACGCGCCTACAGCGAACAGCTATACTGGCAGATAAGGCGCATGGTCTTTTCGCACGAGGACGCAAACGACCTGCTCCAGAACACGTTCATGAAGGCCTGGGACAATCTGGACTACTTCAGAGGCGAAGCCAAACTCTCAACCTGGCTCTACCGCATCGCCATCAACGAATGCATCAACTTCCTGAACAGGCAACGGGCGGAAAGGCAGCTCTCGATAGACGACGAAGAGGCGGCACTCGTCAACAAGCTGGAAAGCGACCCTTATTTCGACGGGGACAAAACCCAGCTCATGCTCCAGAAAGCCATCATGACTCTGCCCGAAAAGCAGCGGATCGTATTCAACCTAAAGTACTTTCAGGAAATGAAGTACGAGCAGATAGCCGAAATAGCTGGAACCAGCATAGGGGCGCTCAAGGCCTCCTATTTCCATGCGGTGAAGAAAATTGAAGAATTTTTTAAAGCGAACGATTAAACCTTCCCGCCACAAAATTGTCTAAAGAAATAAAAGAGATGTAACATGAAAAAGGAAGAAACCAACTTACTTAACCGGTGCGGCAAGGAAAATCCGTTCAAGGTACCCGAAGGATACTTCGAGAACTTTGCCGAGCAGTTGATGGACAAACTTCCGGAAAAGGCTCCCGTTGAAGCTCCAGACATCACCTTGTGGATGCGCATAAGGCCATGGGTGTATATGGCAGCCATGTTCTGCGGAATCATGCTGATGGTGCGGACGTTCGTAGGAGAAAAAAACGCGCAGGCGGCTGATGTGCCCAGCATAAATCTTTCGGAACTTCCAGACGAAGTGATCGACCCGATAGTGAACCAGACCATGATGGATGACTATACGCTTTACCAGTATCTTACGGATGCTGATTCTGAAATCTATAAATAAACAAACTACATCAATGAAAAAAGTACTTTCTATATTTCTGATTCTGTTTCCGGTGTTTTTTCTTCCAGACCTGCGGGCGCAGCAGCCGCCAATGAGCAAGGAGGAATTCCGCAGCCGCCAACAGGAATTCATTACCCGCCGTGCCGGACTGACTCAAGAGGAGGCCCAGAAATTCTTTCCGCTCTACTTTGAGCTTCAGGACAAGAAAGGAAAACTCAATCGGGAGGCATGGCAGAATATGCGGCAGGGCAAAGATCCCAATACAACGGAAGCGGAATATGCCCGGATTGTGGAAGACATGATCCAGGCGCGCATCACCAACGACAAGCTGGATCTGGAATACGTGAGGAAATATAAAAAGTTTCTTTCCGCAAAAAAAATCTATGACATCCAGAAAGCTGAGATGCGCTTCCACCGCGAACTGCTCAAAAGCGCACACCACGGTGAAAAAGGAAGGCCTGGAAACAAGGAAAAGAGATAAAAAACGATCATTTTTTTGCCAAAACATTTTGCATATTCAAAAAAGATGCGTACCTTTGCATCGCTTTTGAAAGGAAGCACTCCTGAAAAGAGTTTTGGAGAGGTGGCAGAGTGGTCGATTGCGGCGGTCTTGAAAACCGTTGTACCGCGAGGTACCCGGGGTTCGAATCCCTGTCTCTCCGCAATAAACCTTGAAAATCAAGGGATTATAAAACAAACACCCAGTTTTGCACTCAAGAATGTAAAACTGGGTGTTTTTTCTTATTTAAGAAACTATGTAGAACACTTGCAATGAAATCAAACATCGCCCACACTCAATGAGGTTGGCGATGTTGCAGAAGGTTGATCTGTTTGGAAGATTGATAGAGGACGAAGAAGTGAATCTAAAGCTACATGGCTCTAAGGAGGCATACAACCGGGCTGACCTCGCAAATGAAGTCAGCCCGGTTTTATCCTTTTCAATAGTTTCATAGCTTCCAGCCAGAAATACGTTCCTGTATTTCCCATAAATGAGAATAAAGCCCTTGCCTCCGGATGAGTTCATCGTGTGTTCCTTCTTCCTGTATCTCTCCGTTATTCAAGACGATTATACGGTCGGCATCCTTGATGGTCTTGAGCCTATGGGCAATAACAATGACGGTACGTCCCTTGACAAGCATGTCAATGGCTTTCTGCACCTCCACTTCATTTTCAGGGTCAAGCGAGGCTGTAGCTTCGTCCAGCAGAATAATTTGCGCATCTTTCAGCATGGCACGCGCAATGGATATGCGCTGTTTTTCGCCTCCGGACAAAGTACAGCCCCCTTCGCCCACCATCGTGTCATACCCTTGCGGCAAACGCATGATAAAATCGTGGCAACAGGCTTTCTTGGCGGCGGAAATGATTTCCTCGTCCGTCGCGTCTGTCTTGCCGAAACGGATGTTGTTGCGTATCGTGCCTTGAAACAGATAGACATCTTGAAACACCATGGAGATATGACTCATCAGACTTTCGGGTGCTATTTCATCCATCGGAACGCCGTTGAAGCAGATGCGCCCTTTCTGTGGATCATAAAAACGGGCGCAAAGCTTCATCACCGTGCTTTTCCCGCTTCCCGAAGGGCCTACAAGAGCCGTTAATGAATTTTTCGGAAAAGTAACGGTCATATCGTGCAACACTTCCTTGTCCTGATAGGCAAACGATACGTGTTCAAACCGAATGTCGCCCGCCGCCGGGGATTTCCGTTCTCCTTTCATCTCCGGCTCATTCATCAATGAAAGGATGCGCCCTCCGGCAATGGAAAAATACCGGAACTCCGTAAAATTGGTCAGAGCGGAAGTCAGCGGATCGAACACACGGGAGCCGACCACAAGGAACAGTACGAATACAAGCAGCGAAAGCTCTCCTCCCAGCAGAAGGTAGGTACCGCACAAGACCATGATTGTCAGCCCGGCACGTACCAGGGTAATGCTCAACAAGACGAACGGCCCCAACAGAGCCTCCTGACGGATGCAGGCGCGGCGAAGCTGGGCAAACGCATCGCGCAACCGGACAAAACGGTCACCCAACAGATTGTAGGCTTTCATCACCCGGATGCCCTGCAGGTATTCTTCCAGTCTGTTCCCTGCATTTATTTTCGCCTGTATCTGCCTGCCGCTCAACTTCCTCTGCACGCCAGTACTTGCCCACAGAACAAGCATGGCAAGCGGAAGCGAGGCAAACATGCTGACCGCCATCCTCCAGTCTGTCCAGACTAATGAGGCAAAAGCCAGTACGGGCATGACCACCGCACCCATCAATTGGGGCAAGTGGTGCGAAATACCGGTTTCCGCCATCATGAAATCCGTAATAAGCATGGAAGACAAATCACCGGGATCGCGCCTTGACAAAAATCCCAACGACAGTTTCCGCAGATGTTCTGCCAGCGACAGGCGTCCCGAAGCACTCATTTCGTATGCTCCCCTGAAATTGGCGCGATAAGATGCCCGTTCCGCCAAAGCCATCACCAGCATATAAACAACCATAATGCCGAATATCCACCATATACGGGTCGTGTCGAGCGGTTGTCCGCTTCCGTCAAAAGCATTGAAAATGATGCGTATCGCCTCGATGGAGAGGCAAAACGGCACGATGTTGACCAAGTTGGCAAGCATGGTACAGCCCACAGGCTTGTAAAGCCGTTCGACATGTCCTATTGTAATGTTCTTGATTGCATTCATATCCTGTTTTTTTCTTTTATTTTTTTATTCAACGTCCAGTGGCAAGCACTCGTATAAGCATCCCACATCTTCTTATATGTGCCGTCTGCCACAGACAAGACTTCATGCCTTCCGCATTGCACAATCCTTCCTTCTTTCATGACGACAATCTGACTTGCGGAAACAACGGAAGAGAGGCGGTGCGCTATCACGATAACCGTCTTTCCCTTTATCAGTGACTGCAAAGCCATCTGCATCTTATACTCGTTTTCCGGGTCGGCAAATGCCGTGGCTTCGTCCAGCACCAGTATCGGGGCATTCTTTAGGATAGCGCGCGCCACACATATCCGTTGCGCTTCGCCACCCGACAGGAACACGCCTTTGTCACCTATCCGTGTTTCGTAGCCCTGCGGCAAACGTCCTATGAAACCGTGGCATTGGGCGGCTTTAGCGGCGGCTACCACCTCTTCTTTGGTTGCATCAGGAGAGCCGACGGCAATGTTCTCATAGAGCGTGTCATAAAACAGGAACGTGTCCTGGAAAACGAAAGACACCATGTCCATCAGCTTCTCCGTGGCTATCTGGCGGATGTCCACGCCGCCTATGCGTATCTCTCCCTGTTCCACATCCCAAAAGCGGGGAATCAGATTGGCTATCGTAGACTTGCCGCTTCCCGACGGGCCCACAAGCGCCGTTATCTCTCCTTGCGGTGCCGTGAAGCTGACATCGCGCAAGGCTTCCGTCCGCGTGCCCTGTTCCGTGTTTTCGTAGGAGAATGATACATGGCGGAACTCCACATCGTAGGATGTAGGCACCTGCGGGTGCTCCGCTTCCGGTACAGGCTTTTTTCCCAAGATGCGGTCGATGCGTTTTACACCCTCATCGATGTCGCGCGTGTTGCCTCCCAAGAATGTTAGTTTATAGACGGGAGAAGCCATACCCGGACCCATGATGATGAAAAACAGCCATACTACTGCCAATGACAAGGATTGCGGACTGGCTTGCATTAGCAAGATGCCCATCGGGAGTATAAATGTCACCATCGAATTGAGCAGGACGGTAAACGCTATCATGCCGTTCTGATAGGTGTCACAGCACTTCAAGGCGAATGTCTTGTATGCCTGAATCTCGGTATTGAACTGACGGAACGAACGGACGCTTTGCCCGAAAATCTTGACTATGGGCATTCCGCGTACATATTGCACGGCAGATGCGCTCATCTTTTCCTGCGCATCATAATAAATGGCCATGAACGCTCTCGCCCTTTTCCCCATAAAATTGGAGAACTGAAGAAATAAGCTAATCGCCACGACAGCCAGACATATAACCGTCAGCCACACATCCAAAGAGAAAAAGATGACAAGCATTACCACAACCGTAGCCACCACATTCACCAAATCCGGAATGGTATGGGCGATGAAACCTTCTATCTTTTCGATGTTCTGGTCCATCGTTTTCTTGATGGCTCCGGTGGAAGTGCTGTTCAGATACCCTAACGGAAGTCTGCCGATGTGTTCGGACAGACGGACACGCAGCCCGTACAAAATGCGGAATGCGGCCACATGCGAGGACATCAGAGCGGCATATAACAATACCAATCCGCCGACAAGCCCTCCAAATGCGATCCATCCCCAGCGAATCATGCCCGCTCCGTCCGAAGCTGCAGGATTCCCTCCATGTGTCAGCAGTTCTTTCAGAATCTCATAAACAGCCCAATAAGGCACAAGCATGCATACCGCACTGCCGGCAGACAACAAGCCTGCCAATACAAGCAGCCCCTTCCTTTGTCCCGCAATCTCGAATAGACGGGACAAGCCTTCTTCCTTTTTTGACTTCTTCATCATATTACGCTATTTTGACAAGACTTTATATCCGAGAAGCGAGCTGAATTTATAGCACAGCCAGGGCATACGCCCCAATATCTGCCCGAAGAAGAATCCCCAGCGCGGACGGAAGAACCTCATGTAATTGGCTTGCTCGATGAGTTGCAATTTCGGCTCCCATCGTTCTACCAGATGTCCGTCACTCAGCCCGGACCGGATTTGCGCCTCGTGCTTTCGGAGTGAATCGGGCTTCACACCGTGCCGGCTCATCATCGTGCCGCACACATCGAACCACAGTTCACCTCCCTCGAAACGGTCTGCCACGTGATGCAGAAAGGCTTTTACCTGCTTCTCGTAAAAATACATCAGCACGCCTTCCACTATAAATACAAAATCCGCATCGGGATGTTTCCTACGCAAATCGTCCATCCAATCGGTTTCCAGCAAGGAAGCCTCGATACAGACATTACCCGGTTCCTCGGGTATCAGTTTGCGGCGCAGCGCAATGACTTCCGGCAAGTCCATGTCATAAAAAACCGCTTTCCGGTTGCCGATACGCTGAAAACGGGTGTCCAGCCCGCATCCCACATTCACGACTACCGGATGGGGATGCGTGTCAATGAAGCGTTTCACGGCACAGTCAAAGTACCAGCCTCGCACCACACAGCCCACTTCGCTCAGCTTTGCTCCGTCGAATTGGGAGTAATCGTATTCCAGACTGTCCGCCAGCCGTTCCGCAACCTTGTCGTCCAGAATGGGATGCTCACGACGGCTTTCTTTCGCCCTCATATAAAGAGGGATGAGCAGTGTTTCTGCCACAACGTTCTTAAATTCATGCTTCTGTTTCATTGTATATATTGTTATTTAATGGTGAACGTGAGAAGGCGCGCAATAGTGAACGATATTCAGAAATGTTCATAAAAAAAGGAGGAAACCTCCGTGAAGATCTCCTCCTTGCCAGCCGTCCTGCGGCGACTGTTTGCCTGTATGTCCTTTGTCTGTTTCTCATATCCTGATGATTGCCCTCCATCCTTGAATTTCAAAAAGAATATAGTCGTGCAAGATGGCTTCCATTTCCGGTCGGGGCACTGAATGCATCAACAATTCCTCAAATAGGGTGAACATCCATACCGTATGCAAATGGATGATAAAATCAGATACATCCGTATTGATTTCGGGGTGCTTCCGCTGCATGGACGTAAACCATGCCTTGACCAGTTCAGTAGAACGGTCGGTATAGTTTTCGCGGAAATGTTCCAGTGAAGAGCCTTGCGCACGAAACAGCAGAATTTCCATTAGCGGACGATGCTTCTCCATAAGTGAAACATATTCGTCGATGCAGGATTTCAGATATTTTTCCGACCGCATCATCATGACATCCTCACCCCGTATGCCGTGATGTTCCTGCAACATGGCCTCCAAAGCATACAAGACCGGACGGACTACTTCACAGAAGAGTTCGTCTTTGTTCGCGAAATAGTTGTAGATATTCCCTACGCCGATCCCTGCCAGTCCGGCTATTTCGCGCATAGAGGTTTTAGAATACCCTTTCTGCCCGAACTGCTGTTTGGCGACAGCCAATACACGATCCCGTATGTCTTCCTTGAGCACCTGCATTTATAAAAAACAATATCTGTTTTTAGGTTTTGCAAAGATACAGGGCCTGAAATTGTCAGGCAATACCTATTTCTAGGGATATTATCTTGCATGGCACTTCGCGGAGGCAGTCAGCATAAACAACGTTCTCTTCTGCAACCCCATTTTTTGCCTCATTTTCGTGACCAATGATTTATAAACTCCCCATATCCGCAAAGAAAGGTCAGGCCGACTGGGCAAGCAAGCGTAAATAAAATCAATTGTCACTTACAGGCATACCTAAAATTTTCTTTATATGATATTCCAGTATGTGATAAGCCGGCTCAACCATTGAGCCATGTCCATGTCCGTCAATCTCGTACAGGCAAGTTTCTGCATGTCCGGTCAGCTTCATCATCCTCCACATGTAGGCATTTTCTTCATAGCGTCCGAAAAGTTCGATGTTGCGGTCACCAGTAATCAGTATTAAGGGAGGCGCATCTTTACGGACATGGAAAAGCGGGGCATACTCGTCAATTAACGGCTGCAAGTTTCCGATACCTTTCATTTCACGATACGCAAAATGACTGATCATTTGCCCGCTGAAAGGTATCAGCCCCGCAATGCTATCAGCGTCAGTCCCGTATTCGGCGAGCCATCTCTTGTCCAGTCCTATCATAGCTGTGAGATAGCCTCCGGCCGAATGTCCCGATATGAAAATCTTCTTCTTATCTCCTCCATATTTCCCAATCTCGCGGAATACCCATGCCACGGCAGCTGCTGCATCATCAATGCACTCTCCAATCTCTACTTCAGGCAACAAACGGTAGTTGACCGCCACCAGCACCATCTGCTTCTCTTTCAGTTTCCAAGGAAATGACTTGCTTCCTTGTGTCAGTCCGCCACCGTGAAACCATACAACAACCGGACACCCCGTCGTATCTTCCGGATAGTAAATATCCAACTTACAACGTTCAGACGCATATGCGTTTTCCATTTTTCTATAAGGAATATCATACACAGCAGCATACTTTAACTCTTCAGCAAAGGCGATGCCGCATACCAGCATTGCCATCATAATCAATATTACCCTTTTCATTTATTTACTATTTACTCATTCCGATACTGAAACTGATAAAACAACAGTCAATGCCCATAACAATAGCACGCCGGGAAATCATATTAAAAGCAGCCCCATCCAATAGAGGTGATTGCTGTAATCAAACCCGTAATTTCAGGACATATTGCATACCATTGCCAAAATTACTGAAAACTTTATATGAACAAAAGATTTCAGCCGCATTTGTTAGCATCATCCTTCAAGATACTGACATATAGATTCTCGCCATTGGCATGTGCATATTGAAACAGGGTATCCGTCTACACCTGAACATCACTCAATTTTCAACAGATACCCTGTCAGATTTACTGTAACTGCAAACGCAAAGTTGATTTGGCTCCAACTAAAAGCCCATTAGCGAATGATATCTTGAAAGGGCTTTACCATTTGAACGAAGCAACAGCATTCGCCGGGACAGTGTAACAATTACGTCATTTTTATCGGAGGATTAAACAAAAGTGCTGGACAAGATTGCGAAGATGCCGACCGCAAAGCGCTGAATCTTTCCTACGGACAAGACGAGGTTATCATGGCGCTGGCGAAAGCCAATCCGAACCTTATTGTAGTCAATGTCTCGGGCAATGCTGTCGCCATGCCGTGGAAAGATGAAGTTCCTGCCATCATTCAGGCTTGGTTCTTAGGCTCGGAAGCCGGCAATTCCCTCGCCTCCATATTGACAGGCGAAATAAATCCGTCAGGCAAACTGCCTTTTACTTTTCCGGCATCACTGGAAGACGTAGGCGCACACAAGTTGGGAGAATATCCGGGTGTGAAACGTATGGACGAAAGCGGCATCTGGGACGAAAAATACAATGAAAGCATTTTCGTAGGCTACCGCTGGACGGACAAAGAAAAGACCAAGCCGCTTTTCCCTTTCGGACACGGAATGAGCTATACCACCTTTAAGTACGGAAAGGCAAAAGTAAACAAAAAAGAGATGAAGGCCGGAGAAACGCTGACTGTCACTGTTCCGATAACCAACACCGGCAAACGTGAAGGTGCGGAAGTAGTGCAGTTGTACATACGGGATGAGAAGTCCTCTCTTCCCCGTCCTGTAAAAGAGTTGAAAGGATTCTACAAAGTCAAACTGACACCTGGCGAAACCCGGGAAGTGACATTTACTATCGATGAAAAAGCACTAAGTTTCTTCGATGACAAACGTCACGCATGGATAGCCGAACCTGGAAAGTTTGAAGCTATCATCGCTGCTTCGGCAACTGACATTAAAACAAAAGTATCTTTTATCTTAGAGGATGAATCTCTTTTAGATTAGCGAAGGCTTAAAATACCAGACTATTTATCTTCACCCGTTAAGAGCCGTCGTTTAAATTTTGCTCGGCTTTAGTTTGGGCATTGTTTTCGAGTATGCTTTCCTGTTTTTATGAGAAGGACAGCAAATGTCTGACAAAGAGAAACAGGAAAGCAGACCGGAAACGGATACAAAAAAGAGGCTGATAATATTTTTACGCTATTCCTCAAGTCCTGCCCCAAAGCCCGTCATGATCTGTACGTTTAAGTTCTTCCACGCCACTCTTCTGTCCGAACAGAACACTTCCCCGTTTGCAGTTGTCTGACAGCCCGACAGAAACATTCATTCGCTTGCTCTGCCTGTAGGCCTGCGCGTTGGAAGGCTGCACACTTATGCCGGATGAATAGAAAAAACGAGGGCCGGCAAACAAGTTGCCAACCCTCGCGAGTCTTCCTGATACATCTTTACTTTCTCAATCATCACCGAACCCGATGCTTCCGTCCGTAATGCTCCATTTAAGAAGCACCACATAGGTGAGCATTTCCGGGTTCTTTTCATCAGGCGAGGAAAACTCTATTCGCATATCGAGCTGCTGCTCTTGCAGCGCACCCACTTCACGGATTTCCTTTCCGGACAGATTCCTCTTCAAAAACTCCCACAACGAAATGGGTTCAGTCATCGGTGTGCCGTCCGCAGCATATACACGGACATATATATTCCGCGTAGTCTGCTCAAGCTCGGCTTCGGGATTCCGCCCGTCTTCACCATGTCCGTTTCGGCGGAAGAAAGAGAGTTCGGAAATGTAAGTGCCCGTATTCGGGTTCCATCGCAGCACTGGCCGATAGTCGTTTGTCCCGCTGCCTGTGGGATTCCCATTGATATCCATGGCAGGAACAGCTCCGGAGAGTTCTATATAGTAAGGCATCCGCTCCGGATTCTCCGGCCCGGGCAGCCCCTTCACTCCTATACGCAACTCGGTGTGCGCGCTTTTCATTTCCACAGTCTCCTCCACTACCGGACGGAAATATTCCTCACTCGAAGTCACTTCAAAAGTGTGCTTTCCAAAATAATTGCGGTCGTTTGTCTGCTTCTCACTGTTCGGATTATACATCGAGATACGTTCAAGATCGACGGGAGTGAGTACATTCTCAAGCGAAGTATTGTCAAAGTCATTTCCGAAAGCCACTGCATGGTAAATCCCGTCGGGCAAGTCCAACTCCAGAGGCATACCGGCTCGTATCTCCTGTTCCGTCAGGTGAGCTTTGGCTGCCAGTTTGCCCTTCCCGTCGAAAATATAGACATCTATGCCATGCAGGTAGTCCTGAATGACATTTTCTTCTCCGTCGGCATAATATATAAACCGAAGTATCACATTGTCGCAGTCTGCCGCTTTATCGTCATATACGCAGCTTGCAACAGCCCCCGTCAGAAGAAGTCCAATAACGACCGGAAGGAATTTTGTCCATAGCGCAAAGAAAGATTTGTTCATTGTGCGGTTTCGGTTTGTTTTTTATCAGCTGTATGAAAAATCACTTAACAGACCTGGCAAGGCTTATTCGGCAAAAGATACCGTTCCATCCACAATCGACCACTTCAATACTTTCACATAGGCGATCAGTCCAACTTTCTGAGGACCGTCTACATCCGTACCGATATGTTTCTTTGTATCAATCGTCATTCCGGTAAAGCGATAAATATAGCCGGGTTTGAAGCTGTCAATCTTGCTTCCGGTAGCATTGTCGATATATTTTGTTACCACGGCAAAGACCTGATGTCCTACTTCCTTACCCTCAGGAAGAATGTGGTTGTCTTCGTCCTCATTGGACGAAGCTTCGTCATAATTCTTGGCATAGGAAGCATCGTAGAACACGAAAGTCAGATTGGGGACCCACCGGCTGACGTTATCCGCATCCTTCGAATAGCGTGCCTGTACGTCGGCATCCCATTTCTTATAGCTTTCATCCGTTTCCTTATAACTGGGGAAAATGTTAAAGGTATATGCTTTGCCCTTATCTTGCTGAGTACTTGCCCATTCAGTGTTGCTCTCGTCCCAATACGGAATATAACCCGGCAGGTTCGGTTCATTGAAGGATATTTTCAATCCGTCGGCACCATACGTTTCAGCATTGCTGAATGTGTATTGTGCATTGTTCTTCAGGTTGTAAGACGAACCTTTCAGTCCATTTTCTCCTGTTTCGTATTTATACTCATAGGATTTATTCACATATATCGGCGCTGAGGCTTTCACCTTTCCGGGATCAACCGAGTTGTTTCCGCTCTCCTCTGTCCATCCATCGTAATGCACCGGCACTTCCCGTCCCTCTTCAAGCAACAAGTTATTCAGAAATATTCCTTTCAGGGTAAGGTTGGTATAAGTTAAATAGAAATCACCATCGCAATAACTTGCCAATCCGGTATAATCATCGCCTCCCTCTTCCTTTCTTGACATTACTCTAGCTTCCGCTGCTTCGTAGTCAGATCCGCAATCATAGTTTTTAAAACTTATATCACTAAATTCCAAACGCGCCATGCGGTGTTCCGGACTTAGCACCACAGTTATCTTTGAACCGTCAGTACTTATTTTAGAGAAATCAGTAGTTTCGGCGTAAAGGGGTTCAGCATAGCCGGAAGTAACACGCTCAGCGGTCAACACCATAGGTGCAGCTTTTCCGTCATTGATAGACACGGTGAGTTTCTTGGGATCAATAACATCCTCGAATACGACCCCCTCTTTTCCGTTAATCTGGCCAGTTAACGCATCTGCATCAGCAACTGTAGAGCCTAAGGGTAATTTCGCCTTGTCCGCCTCACCGTTTTGCAACGTTATCGTGCGTTCACGTCCCCCGTCCTGGTCAATCAATGTAAACTCTACCTTATTGTATGTCACCTCCATAACATTCTCACCGACTTTCCCGGGCGTTTTATCCGCCAAGACATCGCCGCGTGAAGCGCCGCCCACCGGATTTCCGAAATATACCATCATCCGGGTTCCGGCACCCGACAGTACATCACCGTCCTGAAGCTGCATTTCATTTTTCTGACACGCTCCCAACAGAAGCGCAACTACTCCTAATGTAAGAAATTTGTTCGATTTCAAGTTCATAAATGTTCTTTTAAGTTAATATTTGGTTGGTTTATATAATCAATATGCGCCGTTACCGCCTGCATATCCATAAGTCAGTTCCGGATAACGCAACACCGCGCGACCCCCCGGACAAAACCGGTTCGACCCGCACCAGCAGATTCTTTGCAACATCCACCGTAACTGTTCCGAAACGGTAAATGCATCCCGGCTCAAACATGTCAATCAGTTCTCCGTTACGCTCGGTATAGCTGGTTACCACTGCATAAAGCATCTGCTCTTTGCCGGTATCCGTTCGCTTGGCCTTGAACACAAGCGTCAAAGAAGGTACCCAACGGCTTACAGCACCCTCTTTCTGCCTCCATCGTTCCACAACATCCGCAGCCCATCCTTCGGGAGTCTGCGTATAAGTCGGAAAAATATTAAACGCAAAACCTGTTGAATGATCCGCCGCACCGCCAGACATAGGCAAACCGGTAAGCATCCCTTCGTTCCACCCGTCGAAATGCAAGGGAACGGCAGGCTGTTCGGCCGGCAACACATTGTTCAGAAACGCTCCCTGCAATACCAGGCCGGTATAAGAAGGATTTGTGCCCTCAATGCTCACTCCGGCAAATTCAAGCCGTGCCATGCGATGCTTCGGCGTCACCATCAGCACACATACGGGATGCCCGTCGTTGTCTTCGGTATAGTCGAAACGGGTGACCTCAGCATAAAGCGGAACGGCAAGTCCTGCGTTCACCAGTGTGGAGGTGAGGCTCATAGGAGCTTCTACCCCTCCATTAATGGATACTGTCAGTTTCTGAGGATTGTCTACACCTGTAATCCGAAACCCCTCATCGAGCATTTCTTCCGGCGAGAGATTGTCCGGCAATGTCAGAATATCCGATGACGGAAGCGTACCGTCTATGGTAGAGAAGGTCCGCACCCCGTGTGCGTCAGTCAACTCAATGCTCACCTGACGGTATTCTAAAGGAATACCTCCTCCATCAGACTCCCGTGTAAAAGCGCCAGACATCCGGTCCAGACGTTCAGCGCCTGTAAAGCAGACGATCAAGTCCGTCCCTGGGCCAGCGGATTCAAGGGCATCCATGCTGCTGCAAGCCACAACAGACAGAGCTGCCCATGCCGCCACGACCATGCGTATACTATATTGTAGACTGCGGTATCTCATTTCATCGGGTATGTGATAACCATTCGTTCAGCAACTGCAAGTTCGCACATGCATCAGACGCACCTGCACCAGCAGCCTTTTCAAACCACAGGCGCGCTTCTTCGTACCGCTTTGCATGGATAAAGGCAACGCCTACGATATTCTGCAAGGAAGCCGTATGTGCCTTTCCGTCGAGCAGAGCAAGCGCCTTAAGCGGATCTCCCGCTTGCAGATATGCTACAGCAAGGTTCTGCAAAGCCTTGTCGTCAGAAGGATAAAGGCGCACAGCAGTCTGGAATGCCTCAATCCTTTCCGGAGAGTTTTCCGGATAGCTCATTGCCACGCGATAGATCTCGGCCGCACTCAAATGTTCCGGCTGCTTCAAGAGCTGTGCTCTCGCTTCCTCAACCGTAAAAGAACGCACAGCAAAACGGATGATGTAATCGTTGTGGCGCAAATACGGGTAATGCTTGCGGTAGAGCGTTTCATAAATGGTGGCAGGACGCAGCTCCTTCAACTTCTGTTCGCGCAGGTCAAGATTGTCCGGATATTTGCCGATGACATCCAGTATCTGTTCGCGCCCGAGAAGCAAAGTGTCTTTCTCTACAGCCTCGCGCAATCCGCCCCAGTCTTCATTAGGCCAAGAAGCAAACCACTTCTGGGCAGGCACTTGCGGGAAACGCTTCTTCATGTAGTTGACAAGACTCGTCGAACGATTGCGTGCCAAACGTTCATTATAAGCGACAGTAGCTTCAGGCGAGGTATATCCCCCCACTTCAATGCTCATGATGCTCAAGTCGGGATTGGAAGCCACTTCATCAATCTTCTCGCGCGCCTCTTCAAGTTTCTTGTAATTGTCTTTATAAGCAGGATCTATATCATACTTGTCAAGACGGAACTGGAAACGTCCGCGGAAAGTGATGGAGCGCATTTTCACATCCTCTTCCTCCGGTGTAACCAAAGAGGCGAAGCGGAATGCGGATGCATCAGGAATGCGATAGGGCAATACAGAAGGCACCACGGTAGTCGCGGCATATCCGTTCAGACAGTTAGCACAGCCCGTCACGTATTCACGTATTTCGATGCGCGCGCCATACATCCAACGCTCCCATGGAATTTCGGCATGGTATTCCAACGGCATGTATTTTCCTTTATGCCGACGGACCACTTCTCCGTTGCGCGGCAGCCAGTCGGCAGACAGTTCACGGCGTTCGTTCACCCACCTGCGCACACGGCCTTCGACAAACACGGGAGGCAGTTCAGCTTCTGCCGTTCCGTCGGCAGCAACCAATACGGGCGTAAACTTTGCCTGATTCTGGGTGTTCACCTTCAGTCCGGCAAACTGCCAGAGCAAATCTACCGTTACGTTATCATCAACCTTCCTGACCGCCTTTGTTTCCACCGTTATGCGGTCAAGATAAGAAACCTGCGCGGCAGCGACCAGTGCCGTTATCCATAAGATTCCGGATAATATAATTCTATTTGTCATAGGTATTTCTTATTCTTTAGATAAATCAATTAATGACATATACGAGTGTCAGGGCTGCTTTTGTAGGGCCCAGATAGTTTTTGTGCCCTTTATCCGTCCGCTTGGGACATTGAGAGCAACGATAGGTTTTATAGTCCGTATAAACGTACCCTACTCCGATTTCCGCTTCCAGGTTCCAGCGTTTGTTAAGCACCCACTGATAACCATAGCCCACGCCCGCTCCGGCATACCAGCCTTCGTAACGGTTGTTGCGGAGTCCCGGATAAAGCCCGAAAGGCAAATGTACTTTAGCGAGATTGTATTGCCCTCCCAATGCATGCATAGCCAGGAAATGACCGTTGAAACGTTCGCAGAACCAATACCGGGCCTCAGGCTGCACCATCCAGTGCTTCCATTTACGACACCCGCAACTGCTCATGTTCCATCCATTATAATTGCCCGAAACGTCAAGCGTCCATTTGGGACTGAGCCCCGTTTCAAATCCGGCATTAATGGTAGCCGTAGCATCGTAAAGCAAGTTGGTCTTCACGGCCAGGTTCTGAGCCGACAAGGAAGGTGCCAGCATCAAAATAACTCCCGACAACGTAAATCTTAAGAAATACTTTTTTATCATATATCACAACATAATTATTTTGGCGCAAAATTAACACCAGGGATGAATCCGCCCACTTTCTCGTGATGTACATGATCTATCAGACAACTTATTGATATTCAGAATAAAGCCTTTTTACTCAAATGTACAAATACTCAAATACACCACGCAAAACGGCACAAATCCCGGATTTTTCCCCCAATCAGGCCTTTCCACGGCGCAATGCCGCGCATGGATTTACAACTTATAAAATCGTGCTCCCGCTTGCACGTTAAAGAATTTCTTGATAACTTGCCGCTGTGTTTCTTCCAGACCCGACGGATGCATAATGCAGCCAAAGATGATCAGTTCGCGGAAAGGAAAAACGCCCTTTTTGTTTCATACTTTAATCTTTAAAAACAGGCTCTTAATTTAAATTCATATGGCAGCCATTAGAACCAGCATAATAGGTTTGGGTTATAGAGGAAAAAGATTGCTGACTCTTTTGTCATCTATAGATGATTTTAATATAGTATCGGTTTCCGATCCTTGCATTGACGAGGAAACAAGGAGGAAATACCCTTCTTTCTCAAACGGCAAAGACGATTACAAAAATATGATATTGCAGTGCGCTCCGGAACTTGTCATCATCGCTTCTCCATGGGAGCATCACGTCGAACAGGCTTTGTTTGCCGTGTTGAATGGCTGCCACGTGGCTTTAGAGATAAAGGGAGGACTGTATATAGACGAATACAAGTCACTGCTCAGCGCCGCCCTCGAAAAGAAAAGAACGGTTTATCCCCTGGAGAACACCATATTCATGAGAGAGCACATGTCGATGCTCAATTTGATAAACGCCGGTTTGCTGGGAAAGATTGTAGCCGTAAAAGGCGGCTACAGGCACGACCTCAGGAAAATACTTATCAGTGAAAAGGGAGAAATAGGCAAAGGCTCCAATGCGGAAGGAGTCTGGAGAAGCAAATTCTATCAGAAAGAGAACGGAGATATATACCCCACGCACGGATTGGCTCCGATATGTCTGTTCTCCGGAATAGGCAGAACAGACAGAATTGTTGAACTGGCATCGTTTGCTTCCAGCTCGCATGGCATAGCCGAATACATCAGCTGCCATGGAGGGAGTGAGCATCCGGCAATAACCATGGGAGATATCATTATAACGCAAATGCTTACAGAGAAAGGTACCCTCGTTACGCTGACTCACGATACGACACTCCCCCGCCCCAGAAGCCTGGACATCGAAGTGCAAGGAAGCAAAGGCATATGGAGAGGCGAGTTCCGAAAAATATACATAGAGAATGTTTCTCCTTATGAAACATGGGAGGATGACGGCAGATATATTGACGAGTTCGAGCACGTTTCATGGAAGAAATGGGGAAAAGAAGCAATTAAAATAGATGAACACCACAGAGGCATGGATTATATAATGCTGAAAATGCTGGCAGAAGACATGAAGGGGACAGGCGTATACCCCGTCAATCTCAACGATCTGGCCTCATGGACATCCGTAACTCCGCTATCAAAATCATCGATTAAAGAAAAGCGCATAATAAAGCTCGGATAGATTCCCGCCAGCAAAGCAGCTGCCAGAACAACAGCTGAAAACCGCACCGGAGATCCGGAACATCAGCCCCGAAGCGAATAAGGAAAGCTGCGGGGCTTTTTCTGCATATGCACCTCCATATCTTGCGTGTACATCCCATATGTACATCCATTAAAAGCATGAAAAATCAGATATACAGACCTTTATGCGACATAGCATGTACATGTAAAAAATTGCTTTTCTATACAAATACCGCTTCCTTTGCACCAGAAAAGAAAACAGACCGATCGAGAAATGACTCGTCCCGGAACAAGCGGTCTGATGTTATGTGAAGCAGAATGATTTCTACAAAAAATTGTAATCATATTAATTTTCTAAACATTCCTCACTTATTATTGTTCTTTATGAACGTCTGGATGTTTGGCAAAGCATAACACCCCCCGTTCTTTTCTAAAGATTCTATGTCAAAAGATAAAAGTGTATATTAATAAGGTTAAAGATATGCGGTTGGAAACAGGTTTTATCGTAGCAATGCTGATCATGAGCTCATTTTCGTGCAGCCGTAAGCAACACAGCATTTACAGTCCGTCGCTGCTGATGCTGGAAGACTCCCTGGACGTTATCCCGGAAAAGTCTGTAAGGCAGATACTTGAAACTGATACATCCTCTCTGAGAGGAGCCGACAAGGCATTCTATTATTTTCTGCTGGTCAAGGCGCAGCTTACTTCCGATGCTTCTGAATTGCTGCTGGACAAGTCGGATGTGGCTCTGTCGCATTTTACAAAACAGAAAGACTCCGCGCGCTTGTGCCAATTGCACTTCTTCCTTGGGAAAATATATTCCGGCAGATACGCCTTTCTCAGAGCCAATGCCTCTTACAGCCAGGCTGAGAGATTTGCAGAAAAGGACAGCGGAATGATGTTTGCCATCAAGGTGGGAGAAGCCTATATTTACCGTTTCAAGATGATGCATGACATGGAAGAAAAATGCCTGGAACATGCCCTCGACATCGCCAGCGAGATGAAAGACTCTACGCTGATGGCAGAAGCGCTGCATGAACTTGCAGAACTCCGCATTTCTGAAAAGAATTACACTGAAGCCGGACAGCGTCTGTGCAAGGCTCTCAGCATCTTGCCGCAGAAGGAATTCTCTGCCCGGGCGGAATACAACAAGGACCTGAGCAGAGTCTGCCTGGCCATGAACAGGCCTGATTCGGCTTTATTCTATATAGATATCGCCCTGCAAAACGACCATTCCGATGAGTTCGAATTGACTTGCAATGTATTGAAAGGAAATATCTGCCTGAAAATGAACCGCTTAAAGGACGCGGAGCGTCTTTTTCTGAAGAACATCGAGAAACTTCCCTTGAAAGAAAAGCAAGACGTTTACTACAAGATGGCACAGCTGAAGAAGGAGGAAAAGGACTTTCAGGCAGCCTCTGAGTATGCTGAAAGAAGCATCCGCTGCAGGGATTCACTGGAAGCAAACAATAAGGCCGGATATATCAGCAACCTGAACGCTTTCCAGGAGCACGAACGCCAGCAGCGGAGAATAGCCAATATGAACACGAAGATTTCAGAACAGGAAATTTCTTATTACCGCCTGGCCATCCTCTTGTCACTGATGCTGTGTTTAGGCATCTCAATCGTCCTCCGCATAAAGCAAGCCAAGAAAAAGGTTGAGGTGTCACTGAAGGAAAAGGAACAGGACATGGTTCGGCTCCAGAACAACCAATGGGAAACAGAGGTGAAATATTTGCAGGAGAAGCACAACCGTGAAGCCATTCAAATAGAATCGCTGAACCAGAATGTAGAATACTACAAGCGGCTGAATGCTCTAACCGTCCCGATTCTGATGAAAAGCCAGAACTCGCAAGGAGCCATGCATCTGAAAAAGGAGGAGTGGGATATAATCATACAGAATACGGATGCATGTTTCAACGACTTCACGTTCCGGCTGAAAGAGGCTTATCCGCAACTCACTCTGGAGGAGGTGCGCTTTGCCTGTCTGCTGAAGATGGAATTCTCGCTTTCCCTGCTTTCAGAAATATACCACATAGCCAAAGGAAGCATTTCGAGAAAGAAAATGCGTCTGAAAGAAAAGATGCAGATCGAAAACATGACTTTGGACGACTTTATCAAACAGTTTTAAGATCTGGCACAGGCTCATTGCCGGGCGGCAAAGGCAGACAAAGCAGGACGGACATCATCCGAATGCAAATTGTACATGTACAAGAGAATATTATACCCTGTATATCAGCATACTACGCATAAAGACATGTACATTGCAGAATCTGTCTTCTGTGAAATCTTATCTCTAAATTTGCAATCAGAAATACAAGACTTGTAATATGATAAAAAAAATTTATTGCTTTTGCATGTTATCCCTAACAAATCTTGCCGTATGGGCCGATGGCATTATGCCGGTTGACACTTTCACTGTCGAGGTCTATTACCGGCAGGGAAGTGCGCGGATCGACTCCGCCTATCAGGATAACCGCAACAAACTGGACAGTCTATTGGGAGTCCTCCACAAACTCTCATCCGACAGCACGCTTCGCCTGGACCGTTTCAGCATAATGTCGGGAGCATCGCCGGAAGGAAGCACGTCACTGAACAGAAACTTGTCGAAGCGCCGGTCGCAGAGCATCGGCAACTATCTTCGCCGCCGCATTCCTTCCCAGGCTTCCATTATAACAGAAACTCATGCCGGCATCGATTGGGACAATCTCCGCACGAAAGTCGCGCTGTCTGACATGCCCTGCAAAGAAAAAGAAGAAGTGCTGTCTATTCTGGACAATACCCCTGAGTGGGTCATAAAAAACGGCATCGTGGTAGACAGCCGCAAAAAGCAACTGATGGACCTTCACCGGGGAAATAGCTGGCGCTATATGGAAAAGCATTTCTTTCCCCTGCTGCGCCGTTCGCTCGTTGAAGTGCAATACGTATCCTTGCTGCCGGCTGCCGGGACGGAACAAGTGCCAGAGCCTGATGCCGAACAGACAGATACAGTGGAGATGCCGCAGCCTCTCACTCCTGTGCCCGCATCCAAAACGGAAGCGGAAGACAGCCGGATGGTATCAGAATCGCAACAGCAGCCGCCCTTCTACATGGCGGTCAAAACCAATCTGCTTTATGACGTCCTGCTCGTCCCCAACGCCGGCGTAGAGTTTTATCTGGGCAAAGGCTTCTCGGCAAGCGGAAGCTGGATGTACGCATGGTGGAAGAAGAACAGACGCCACCGCTACTGGCGAATCTACGGAGGCGAACTGGCCATACGGAAATACTTCTGCCGCCCGGAAGGAGGAAGCCCGCTCAGCGGACACCATCTGGGAGTGTACGGACAGATACTTACCTACGACTTCGAAACCGGAGGGCGGGGATACATGGGCGGCAAACCGGGCGGCACGCTGTGGGAAAAGATGAACTACACCGCAGGACTGGAATATGGCTATTCGCTGCCCATTGCAAGGAGATTGAACATCGACTTTGTCATCGGCCTGGGCTACTGGGGAGGAACCTATTACGAATACCTGCCCATGGACAACCACTATGTATGGCAGGCAACGAAACAGCGGCACTGGTTTGGTCCGACCAAGGCTGAGATATCTCTTGTCTGGCTGCTTGGCCGCGGAAACCACAACCTGAAGAAAGGAGGCAAAAAATGAAAAGATACGGTCTACTGTCCCTGCTCGCGCTGATAGGCATACTGACAGCATGCGAGCACAAGGAGCTTTGCTTCGACCATCCCCACACGGCTGATCTGCGGGTAATCTTCGACTGGAGATATGCTCCCGATGCCCGGCCCTCGAGCATGCGGCTTTATCTCTTTCCGAAAACAGAAAAAGAACCGCTGGTCTACGAGTTCACCGACCGGACGGGAGGAACTGTCACGGTTCCGGCCGGACATTATCGCGCATTGTGCCTGAACAGCAACACAGAGTTCATCCTCTACCGGAACGCTGAGCATTATGAAAGTTTTGAGGCTTATCTGGCCGAAGGAGCGTTCCCGCGTCCCGTACCGCGAAACGGCCAAAGCATCAGAGCGGTCCCGGACATGCTGTGGGACGACCGCGCGGAAGAAGTGGAGGTGGTGGCTTCACGCGAAGGACAAATGCTTACGCTCTACCCGAAGATTGTTGTGCGGCACTATATCGTGGAAATAATAAATGCAGGAAACCTGGAGTACATCTCCTCGGGAGAAATATTCGGTTCGCTCACAGGCATGTCCGGCGGCTTTATGCTCGGTGAGGACACACCGACAGACGAACTGGCAACGCTGCCCTTTGACATGACATCCGACGGAAAGACGACTGTAAAGGCCGATTTCTACACTTTCGGCTATCCACCGGCATCGGAAACTCCCCAAAGCCTGGTTGTATATGCCGTGCTGAACGACGGGAAAAAATACAGCTTTGTCTATGATGTCACGGCAAAAATACACGAGGCTCCGGATCCGATGAACGTACACATCGTGCTCGACGGGCTTCCCCTGCCCAAGCCCATCGACGACGACAGCGGCTTTAACCCGAATGTAGACGAATGGAATACAGAGGAGATTGAAATCTCCATGTAGATATAAAACGAACTTTTTTTTCTTAACCATTAAAAATTGTTTTATGAAGAGTAACATTATTTTGAGTTTAGCGATTGTGTCTGCATCATTTGCAGCCTGCTCCAACGACGAAGTAGTGGATGTGAACAGTGGAAAAGGAATCGCTTTCCGCACATTGGTAGACGCTTCTACACGAGAAGGCAACCAAGAAACATCCGCCTCTCTGAATGCTTTCAAGGTTACTGCCATCAGAAGTACCGGCACAGAGTTTGAAACAGATGTAACGAAGTCTGGCGACGCATGGAATACTGCGGGTACATATTATTGGCCCGAGTATGAGCTGAAATTCTATGCCTACGCAAACGGTCCTGCCTCAGGAAAAGGAACTGTAACCATCAACAAGGACAGCAAAACAATCTCCGATTTCACTCCTGACGGCAACGTGACTAACCACAAGGATTTGCTGATTGCATACAAAGCCGGGACTAAAGAAACTTACAACGCAGCTCCGGTTCCCTTGAACTTCAAGCATGCTCTATCTCAAATCGAGGTAAAAGCCAAGAACGCGAAAAGCAGCTCCATCAAAGTTGAAATCATCGGAGTGAAGATGGTCAACATGGCAACAAAAGCCAGTCTGACTTTCCCGGAAACAGAACTGGGAGCAAACGTTAAGCTGGCAGACAACGCATGGGGCAGCCATGCAGACCAGAATATGCCGGCAAAAGCTTATTACAGCAACGGAACAGAAGCTGTCACGCTGGACGGTACTCTGAAGTCCGTCATGTTCGGAGAAAAGAACTTCATGGTCATTCCGCAGCAGCTCACTCCGTGGAACGGAACGAAGAACAACCCCGAGGCGGAAATAAACAAGCAAGGCGCTTATCTCGCCGTTCTCTGCCGTATCTCCAATCTCAGCAACGCAGGAGAAACCTTGATTTATCCGCAACCGACAGAAAGTGACAACAAGGCAGGAAAGTATGCTTACTCTGCTGTAGCCATCAACACAAACTGGCAGCCGGGCAAAAAGTATGTCTACAACCTGACTTTCTGCGGGGACGGCGGCGGTGCTGGCAAAATAGACCCGAATCCGGAAAACCCCGGCGGCACGGATGACAAGACGGATGAAACTCCGGGCATCGGCGGACAGGATATTCTGGGAGGTCCCATCACCTTCACCGTCAGCGTGGATGACTGGGAAGAAGTTCCTACAGACATAAACATGTAATACGCTGCAAGCGATTTTTTTTGTCAATCATTTTAATTGTTTCATTGGCCTGAAAAAAATGACTTCGGTCTGCCAATAAAGGTCGAATCATTTCATCTGTTTTTTATGGCCAGGAGAGCATCTCGAAGGGATTTTGAGATGCTCTCTGTCTTTTTATACAACACCTGAGAAGCTCCGGTGACGCACCGCCGGAAAAAAAAGAATCTCCAGCCTGAAGACATATGTCTTCAAGTTGGAGATATGTATCTTTAAG
>NZ_JAUDEN010000024.1:0-39612 GCF_030373775.1 Bacteroides gallinaceum
AATATGCTGGTTTGTCAGAAAAAGGTTTTAATCCACCAACTGCTTTGGCTGAGTGGTAGTGCGTTGAAGGTACTTGCCGTCCTGTCGATGGTGGTCGACCATTGCGCTTACTATTTCCTTGAAAGCGGGACACTTGTTTACTGGGCGATGCGTTGTTTCGGGCGCGTTGCCTTCCCGGTTTTCGCCCTTTTGGTGGCTGAGGGGTATGCCCACACGCGCGACAGGGTGCGATACTTCCTCACGCTGCTTGGCTTCGCCGTGGTCAGCGAAGTGCCGTGGCAGTTGCTTGGAGGAGCTGACGGCACGCACAACGTGATGTTCACGCTATCCTTAGGCGTGGCGGCGATGGCTGCTTTCGAATGGATGAGGGAACGCAGGGCGTTGGCCATCGCCTCAGTCCTGCTTGCCGCTTTGTCGGCGGAGGTTTCAGGCTTGGACTATGGGTGGCGTGGCATTGTCGTGATACTCATGTTCCACCTGTTCGGGAACAAAAGATACAACCAAAACACAAGGCTGTTGCAACTCGTTTTCACCTTTCCGCTCATGGCGCATTATGGCATCATCGGAACATTGCTGGCTTGCTCCGTAATTTCACTTTATGACGGGACAAGGGGCTTTGTAAAGGGCAACTTCGCAAAATATGCCTTCTATGTCTTTTACCCAATTCATATGTTGTTAATATTAGTAATCATAAGCTACTCAATTGTATAAGTTTTTGGAAGCCCTACACCTATACGGTAAAAATCAGTGAGCTTATTAACAGCATATACCGAACCAGGAGACAATAATTCCGTCAAAGGGTGCGAAAACACTGTATTACCATTTTCTGTTGATTTTGCATCGGGGTAAATGAAAGCACATGGAATGATTGTCTTATAATCAGCACCGAGTAAATCCAAAATTTCACAATCCCTACTATATCCGGACAATTGGCGTATGATGTCTGTCTCAGGGTCTTTTTCATCGAGTTGTGGCATATATTTCGTATCAAGTATCGCCTGTGTAGTCTTGCTGAGAAAGTCTGGATAACCTGTTTTACCTTTTGCTTGGTAAATTATGTCATCAGGGTATGATATGGCCAGTATCCCACCAATGTAATGTTCAAACAGCAATGGCATATCAATCCAAAATGGTGGTATGTTTGCATTTGTACGACCCTTTTCTTCGCTCATATTGTAGTCATACCGTTTTAGGATGTATTTAGCCATGTTCACTACTTCCTTGTAATCCCGATATATGACGTTGTATTTAACTTGTTTCAGTTCGCTAAGGCTCACACAGTCAGAAACATCAGACATCTTGGAGAGGCAAGCATTGATTATTGTGTCAAGCTTGGCCACTGATGAACTGCGCAGTCTGCCAACAATGTCTTTTGATACATTTAACGCCCTTTTGATTATGCGGTTTTCTATTGTATCATTCGTATATTCTTGGTATTTGCAGAAAATTTTGTGCTGTCTGCCTTTCAAAGTATTGATTTTAAGATTTACGCTCATGGCAATACGCCCCCTAACTTTGTAAAGATTTTCCGATTTAGGCACATAGCTTTTCCTCAAACCTTTGTGCAAAAGCTGCTGCACAATATTAACATATTGCACTATTAGCAAAGGTGATAAAATGCTTTCAAGTGTTTCACACTCCATAGTTTCTGATTCAAAGTCTATGTCATAAATCTTATGGAATGATTCGTATTCATCTGGATTATTGAAACATTGCATGAACATTTCAAGATAATCAACATTCGGGATTTTCGGCAACACGGCAATTGGTAATTTTCCACAGGCCTCCGTCTCAACCCATTGGGCACCAACCACGTATGATGCTGCATAGCCAGGCGTGTTATCCAGCGGATTAAATTGGAGAAAATACCTGCGGTCGAATTGTGCCGCCGACGGATTAAGACAAAATCCATCTTTCAGCTTTTCGTCGTATTGGGGAAATTCCATGTCTGGGAATTTGACGCATTCGTGCTCTATTATAGTTTTAGCCTGCATCTTCACCATTTTCTAACAAGTTCGACCAAGATGCGAAAGTGTCGTTCAAGGTTTTTCCCCTCGGCAAACGCAATATCCCATCGTTTACATATTCCTTTACGAGAGGTTTGATTTTATATTCAAGGCTGTTTCGCAATTGTCCTATATTGGATGCAAGGAAATAACTATGACCTATCATCAAATCGTCCATTTCCATGTCGCCGCTGTTATATTTCACAATAAACTCTTTTACCTGTGTGAAGAGATTTGAGGCCACGTCTGCTATTTCCCTGTCTTGGGCTTTCACCACATATTCATCGGCCTTCATTGTCTTGAACACAAAACGGCGACGCAAGGCATAGTCGAGCGTGCCCGTGCTTCTGTCAGTAGTGTTCATCGTGCCCAGGATATACAGATTTGCCGGAACGCCAAAAGACTCGCCGGAATATGTCAAGATGGCTGTCAGGCCGTGGATGCTGTCATCACTCTTGCGTTTGTCTTTCTCTATCAGACTTATCAGTTCGCCAAATATCTTTGATACATTGCCACGGTTGATCTCGTCTATGATTAAGACAAAATTCTTTTTGGGATTTCTTTCAGCCACATTACAAATCCTTTTGAATATGCCGTCATGTATTTCATAGATAACCTGTTCATTCAGGACTTTTGGGCGCAATCCTTCTATAAAATCCTCGTAATCCATTGACTGGTGGAAGGTTGAAAATGCTATCTGCTTGTTTGAGAGAAGCTCATTATAGCGTTCCATTATTTGCCTGTGGTCAGATACATTCATTGGCAAATCAAACCCTTCACCATCAGGCAAAGCATCAATCAAGCCTACGGCGATTACAGCCGTGTTATATGTCTTTCCCGTGCCTGGAGCACCTTGCAGGATAAGATTCTTTTCAGTGAGAAGCAGGTTGACCGTTTCCTTTATCTCTTTCTTATATTCGTCTTGCATGTTTTTAATATCTTCGTTTATTATTCGGGTAAACGCAGCAATTCCTGTGCGATTGCTGTATTTCATATTTTTATATCTTACAAAATTGTCAAGGCTAATTTGTTCTTTCAGTTCGCAAAATTTGTCAACAAAAAACACTATGGCTGCAAAGTGGTCGCCATCATTGTAATCCGACAAATCCTCCTCTATCCAAATGGGGTTATCTGCCTTCCATTCGTTATACTTCTCGGCATAGTTCTCGGCGGTGGCAAAATCAATGACTCTTGCCTTGTATTTAGCTTTATTGTCTTTGACATAATAGAAATCAAAGCTGCCTCCATCATCAATAATGCTTGACAGTTGTTCCATTATTTCTTTCCTATAGCTTACTGGTAAGGTATGCCACCAAAGACATCCTTTTCCATTACCTATTTCTTTTTGAAATTCTTGTTTCCAATTGTCACCTCTTTCATGGACGAACAAGCCTTTAATGATTTCAACGGGCTTTTCATCCCATTTGGAGCGCAAATAATAAATTAGCTTTGTCACTGCCGCAGTATAGTTGTCGGGGTTCACGCACTTTATTACTCCTTGAAATTTATTGCGCATAGCCAAATTAAATTGCTTGTCGCTATAGGGAACTACATTTTCGCCGATGAAATAATTATAAATTTTTCTTTTGTGCGGTTCACTTATAATTGGAAAATTGTCGCGAGGATTATCCAAATAGTCCACCAAGTTTTTGATTCCTGGAGTCATGTCTGCATTGTTAAGTTTGTATTTTAGCAACCGCGTAACCCAATCGTCCTGGCGAATGCCTGTTCTGGCAACAGTTCGTTTGTCAGGATAGCAGTTATATGTATCCTTGTCTTTTGATTTAGCATCAAAATAAGCCACAGCGGTAAACAGATTTTTTCGAATCTCCGCAATCCTCTGATCATTCGAATTGCAAAAATCATCATATTTTATGGAGAGCAAATTTTGGAGTTCATTGTCTGTTATAGACATATCTTTCCATTGCGTCCATGCCTCAATGGCCTTTTGATACCAGAAATCTGATTCTGCCATTATGTTACCACAAATATTCTTAATACTTGAAGCATCAATTTCATTCAATTCCATTTATAGTGCTATTTTATTGACATATAAGCTTTTACTTTATGCTATTGCAAAGATAATAATTTTCTAATTATTTTTGAATTCAAAGTTATAGCATTCGCAAAATAGAAATGATAGAATGAGTATAGTTCGGGTCTTCGGCATATCCGATTTTCCTCAGCCAGAGCAGGTAGTTGCCACCCTTGTACTTGTACTGCACCTTTGTATAGTAAGCCATGACACTTTCCGTCCAGTGCCCGAACTCGAAATATTTTCCTGTCCGTGGATTGGTCAGGCCGAACAGGTTATGCTTGTTCCTGCATACCGGGGAGGTGAACCATCCGGTTTCAAGGATAGCCTGCGCCAATACGATTTTCGGATGTCGTATGCCGTTGCGCATGATTTCCGCATAGAGGTTGGGGATAGTCAATTCGGGAGGCATGGATTTTGGGGATGTCCTTTTGTCACCTTTTTGGCCTATTCCCTTCTTCTTTTCTTTTGTCGCCACATGAATATGCAGGGTGTCATTTCTGACACTTTGCGCATCATTGTTGATTGTATCATTCTCTTTTCCAGTCGTTTTCATCATTCTGTTTCCGGAGCCGGGTATTAACTCCGACTCTTTGGTGATGGTATAGAACTGTGCCGATGCGCTAAGGGGCATCAGCAACAGCATCAGGAACGACAGAATAGTGTTGTGCATTTCTTTTTCTCGTTTGGGTGAAAATACTTTTGCAGGGTGTTCAAGCGGTTCCGGCCGCAAAATTAACCCGTAAAAACAAGTATAACGAAATGGACAACAGAAATTTATCCGAAACGCTGCCCTACGGGAAGCTGGCGATGCTGGGTATCGACAAGGAGAAGGCAGACCTTCTTCCGCAAGAGGTGAAGGAAAAGCTGCTCTCCGGCGAGGTCACGCCCCTCATGCAGGTCTCCATCCGCGCACAGAACGGCAACGCCGTCACGCTGCCGCTCAAACTCCAGCTGGTGACAGACCGGCAGGGCAACCCGGCCCTGATGGCCTATCCCGTCAGGGCAATTCTTGAAACGGAACGCAACAAGGCTCTCGGCCTGACTGAACAGGAAGCGGAACGCCTCAAAAAAGGCGAAGTCATACAGAAAGCCGTGGATGTGGACGGCGAAAAGACCCGGCAGTACCTCCAGCTCGACCCTGAGACCCGTTCCGTCATCCACCGCCGTGTGACCGAAATTCGGCTGGAACAGAAGCTGAAGGACATGGAGAAGGTGAACGACATCGAGCTGGGTACGCAGCAGAAGCAGCAGGTGCGCGACGGCAAGCCCGTGGAACTCAATGTCGGCGGCGAGAAGGTGTCGGTCGGCGTTGACCTGAGGGAGCCGCAAGGCTTCAAGATCATCAAGGGCGACCTGAAGGAATGGGAACGCCAGCAGAAGCTGCGCTACGACGAGCTGCACCCTGAATACCTCGGACTGGTACAGACCGACAGCAACCGTTGGGAATACCGGAAGGTCGTGGACAGGCAGTCGCAGGAACGTGCCATGAAGCTGCACTCTCCCAAAGAGAATGTCAGCCAAAGTCTCAAACGCTAAATCCGTCCGCTTATGGCAAAGAAGCAAGAACAGGAAAACGCCGCAGACATGTTGCGGCAGTTCGACACGCTGAAACAGAAGCATCCCGACGCGATGCTCCTCTTCCGGAAGGGGGATTTCTACGAGATGTACAGGGAGGATGCGGTCAAGGCCGCCGCCGTACTGGCCATCACGCTGACCAGCAGGGTCTTTCCCGGTGAGAAAGACCCCGTCAAATACACCTTGTTTCCCTATCACGCCTTGGATGTATATCTTCCTAAACTGATACGCTCCGGGCAGAGGGTGGCCATCTGTGACCAACTCGAAACTCCCAAGCTGAAAAAGGATGAGCGGCCCATACAAGGAGCCGGAGAAAAGTTAAAGATAAAAGAAGAAATCATACCCAACAATACTGATATGGCAAAGAAAAAGAAAGACCAGGCCGTGCAGGACAAGCCTGTCCAAACTGACTCCAATGAAGTGAAGGAGAAACCTGCCCGTCAGAAAAATACGGAACAAAAGACCGGTACGAAACCGAAAGCTGAAGCGAAGGCGGACGCCAATGTGGAACAGCAGGCCGAGGCGAAGAAGGAACGCAAGCCGCGCGAGCCGCAGATGGTGACGGCCGACGGCGGCAAGGTGACCCACGGCCATGCCTACCAGGGCAAGGACAACCCGGAGGACTGGTATTTCACCGCAAAAATTGACGGGCAGCAGCTCAAGCCGCAGAAGATGGATGCCGCCGACCTCGCCGCCTACCAGAAGAAGGAGCTGACCGTGCCGCAACTGATGGAACGCTACTACCCGACGAAGCTGATGCCGAAAGTGCCGGAGGACACCTACAGGTTCCCCCGGCAGATGGAGGGCGCGGAAGGTGCGGTAGCCATCGAGAAGTTCAATGTCTACAAGGAGAAGGACGAGCAGCGTCCCGACTTCGGACGGTACAAGTTCTATGCCCAGGTGGACGGCGCAAGGATGTCCGCCGTGGCCTCGCGCCAGGACTTGAACGCCTACTTCGACCGGGTGATGACCCCGAACCAGCTCATCGAGAAGAACTTCGGCGAACGGCTGCACCTGAAGTCCGCCTACGAGAAGTACCGGCTTCCCGAAGGCGTTGACCCCAAGGGCGTCCGTGTGGCGAAAGACCACACCGACAACAAGTGGAAGGTGTATGTGGACATGGGCGACAAGGGCAAGACCGCCCGGCATGAAATCTCCTTTGACGACGGCTATTCGCTTTTCAAGACCCGTACCGCCACACGCGAGCAGATTGCGGCCAAGTACCTCACCCCGGAAATCAACGGGCTGCTCTCGGCCCAGACCAACAGGCTGGAGAAATCAAACTCAATGAAAATGTAAATCACTCACTCATAATAAAATAACATAATTATGTCAGAAGCAATAAAACACGAGGAGCTGGTTGAACTCCTCCAGGAAGGCAAGATAGGCTATCTCCGCTTCGTGCTGGAGGGCGAAAGCGAACAGGACTATCTGGAGTGGTGCCGTGCGCACGGCACGGACCCGTCGGACGAGTCCGCCGAGTTTTATGTGGAACAGACGGACATCATGCAGATGGAACGCCAGCTAATCGACGACGGGGACTATGGCATCTGGAACTAACCCGGCATCTGCCAACTCCGGCCAGGCGGCCATAGACCGCTTCGCCGAGATGATGATCGGGCGCATGGAGCAGATGAAGGCGTCCGACTGGAAGAAGGGCTGGATAGGCGGAGCGTCGGGATATGCGGGTCTGCCCCAGAACGTGGGCGGACGCAACTATTCCGGCTCCAACTCCTTCTTCCTGCAGCTCCATACGGCGGCCAACGGCTACGACCTGCCCGTGTTCCTCACCTTCAAGCAGGCGCACAACCTGAAAGCCCACGTTCTCAAAGGCGAGAAGGCCTTTCCCGTCATCTACTGGGACATGCTCGTAAAGGACAAGGACGGCAAGAAGGTCAGTTCGGAGGAATACCGGGCCATGAACAAGGAGGAGAAGGAAGGCATGGAGGTCATCCCGTTCATCAAGGCGTTCCCCGTGTATAACGTGGCACAGACCAACCTGGCCGAAGTGCAGCCCAAACGGATGCAAAAGCTCATGGACAGGTTCAGGATACCCGAACTCCACGACACGGAAGGCATGTACGCCCACGCCGCGCTTGACAGGATGGTCGAAACGCAGGGCTGGGTCTGTCCGATACAAGCGGACAAGCGTGTGGACGGGGCCTATTATTCCCCCTCGCACGACATCGTGGTGGTTCCCATGAAGGCACAGTTCAACACGGGCGGCACGCCGGAAGAAACATACTGTGGCGGTATGGAATACTATTCTACCATGCTGCATGAGATGGCGCACTCGACTATGACGCCGGAAAGGCTCAACCGCGACGGCATGGGCCGATTCGGCGACCCGAAGTACGCCAAGGAGGAGCTTGTCGCCGAACTGACGGCGGCGATGATAAGCCATTCGATGGGCTTTGACCAGAAGGTAACGGACAACTCGGCCGCCTACTTGGACTCGTGGATCGGCGTACTGAAGCAGGAACCGAAATTCATCGTTTCGGTCATGGCGGACGTGAACAGGGCTTCAGACATGATACTCGACCATGTGGACAGGCAGCGGCTGGCACTGAACGAGCAACCTTACCTGGCCAAGAACAACCCGTTCGTTCCGCTTGACCCAAACGAGGAAGTGCCGTTCAGGAACGCGGCCATCGTCAAGACACGAGGCGGCGACTACGCCATCCGTGCCTCGTATGACGGCGTGGAACTGGGCCTGAAGAAGGTATCAAAAGGCACGGCCAGGACTTACTTCCAGCTTACGGACTACAAGGACAAGGCGGCCTTCCTGAACATGACGGCACGCAAGACATTCGGGCCGGAGATTGCCATGATGGGCAGGACGCAGGCTGCAAGCGCCAAGATGAGTATTTAATCCTAACTATAATACGATATGCCGGACTTCAAGGTAAACTTCAAGGAACTCAAAGCGCATGTCGGCGTGACCGATGTGGCCTACGCCCTCGGCTACCGCCTTGACCGCAAGGCCGGTGTGGGGCGTTACATCGAGCTGGTATTGGGTGACGGACGGGAGAAACGTGACACAATCATCGTCAGCCATCCCAATGACAGGGCCGCCCAGACTTTCTTCCGCCGGGACGGCTCCAAGGGGGATGTACTTACGCTTATCCGTGAGAATCTGGGTGCCTTCCTCGTCACCGGCAAGGACGATTGGCAGAAGACGGCCAAGGTAATGGCACGCTTCGCCAATATGCCCGAACCGGAATACCATGAGGATTGGGAATACCTGAAATCTGTCAAGGCTGCATCAGTTTTTGATGCCTCACGCTATGAAGTGAGGCAAATAGATGTGGAGCGCATTCCTCAGATCTTCCGCCAGCGTGGAATATCCGATGAAACGGTCAGACAATTTGCCCCATTCGTTTTTCTCATACGGGACAGACGGAACGGGAATTTTGACGGCTATAACATCGGCTTTCCCTATACCGGCGCTGACGATCTGGTAAAAGGTTACGAGATACGCGGTTACGGAGGCTACAAGTCGAAAGCCGCAGGCACGGACTCTTCTTCTTCGGCATGGGTGGCCGACCTTTCCGGCGGCAACTCGGAAGCCGTCAAAAGTGTGTTCTTCTGTGAGTCCGCCTTCGACGCGATGGCTTTCCACCAGATGAACAAGGGGCAACTGCACCCGGATGTGGCGTTGGTCTCCCTCGGAGGAACATTTTCCGACAACCAAATTATCGGAACAATGAACCGTTTCCCGAACGCCAAGGCTTTCGACTGTTTTGACAACGACATCGCCGGGCGCATCTACGGGCTTCGTATGATTGGCCTGCTGGAGGGCATCCCGATGAGAATCAGCAAGGCGGAGGGCGGCCTGCAAGTGGAAGCTGGGGGCAAAAGCTTCACCGTCAATCCGGTAAAGGCGTTGTCCTCACAGCTTGCCGCACATCTGCCCGTCCATTATCGCACCGGACAATGGTTGCCGCCCAAGTCGTTCAAGGACTGGAACGACTGCCTCTTAAACAAGCCACTGGCTCCGGTTCTCGCCCCATGCAAGGAGGAACGCGACCGGAATCTGGCGGAACGGAGAAAAGGTAATCTCAAAATGTAACGTAACATGGAACATATATGAAAGCAATCAGACTGAAAATGGCCGCCGGGGCGTTGGCCCTGTGGTTGGCCGGAGGCCATACCGTTCCGGCGTTCGCCCAACAGATAGATCCGGCACTGGCCGGTGCGGTGACGGCACAGACGCTGGAACTGAAAAGCCTGCACGACAAGCGCAGGAAGACGCAGGAGAAGATAATCGCCGCCGAAGCCGCCGTGACGGTCGCCCTCGACCGGGTGCACAGCGTGGAGAATAAGATGTTGGAATACCTCTCCAATGCGCAGGGTGCAGTACAGAACCTTTACCAGATCAAACGTGCAGGGGAACTGGTGACGACCGAGATACCGCAGAACTGCAACCTGTTGCTCAAATCGGTGGGGAGCAACCTCAAGGGCACGGCGATAGCGGCCATCGTGTCGGACGAGCTGACGGACGCGGCCACGCAGATGGCGGCGCTCTATCCGTTCATGAAACAGCTCGTGACTTCGGGCAGTTACGATGTGACAGGGGCTGACGGGAAGAACGAGAAGCACAAGGTCAACCTGCTGGACTCTTCAGAACGCTATTACATCGCCAACGAGGTGGTGACCAAGCTTGAAACCATCAACACCGACCTGTTCATCCTGGCCTGGCAGGTGCGCACGCTCTCGTGGAACGACCTCTGGTTCTCGCTCGACCCGGAAGGATGGGCCAATGTGATGTCCGGCAAGAACATTATCGGAGGCATCGTGGCCGACTGGAAGCGTGGATTCAATTAGGATTTTATCATCAAAATAGTGTACCATAATCATACAGCAATGGAAACAGAAAAGAAAATCATCGGCCGCTGCCCCTTGTGCGGCGGCAACGTGGTCAAGACCTGCAAAGGGTACCGCTGTGAGCATAACATCGGCGACAGCCCCTCTTGCGTACTGAACATCAACGCCATCATCGGCAACCGCAAGATGGCGGACGCGGAGGTGGCGGTACTGTTGGAGAAACGCCGCATCCTGCTGGACGGCTTCGCCAGCAAGGAGGGCAAGACGTTCCCGACCGTGCTGGAGCTTGCCGATGACGGCAACATCCTGATGCAGCCGGTCATCGGCAGGTGTCCGCACTGCGGAGGAGAAATCCGTGTGGGAAGCCGGGCGTTCAACTGCTCCAACTATGCCAATCAGAATGCGCCCTGCTCCTTCGCCATCTGGCGCAACATCGGTGGGCACCAGCTCACCCTGGAGGAAGCCAAGGAAATCTGCGAGAAGGGCATCACTTCTTCGGAACTGGAGATGTACCGTGAGGACGGCAGCATCTACCGCAAACGGCTCGGCGTGTCGCCGGACAAACTTCAAATTGTGAAGATATGAGACCGGGGATGAAGATTGGGATAATACTCGCCTCCATCGTGCTGTTCTGGAGCGGCGTGTTTTGTCTTGTCTGCTGTTCGGACAATCTGAATGACCGTGCGGCGGACATGGCCGAAAAGGCATTGAGGGCATCGGTGGACAATCCCGAATCCATACGGATATTGGCTGTCAGCAAGCCGGATTCCGTGTTCGGGCATACCTACATCACGCAGGAGGAGAAGATGGCCCTTTCCATGGCCATGGTGGAAATCAACAGGAAGGTGATGGAAGCGACGGACGGGCTGGAGGACTTCGACCCGGACGACAAGGAAACGGCCGCCCTGATGGAGCGGCAGATGTCAGCCATGTCGGGCCTGAGGCGGCTGATGGACTTCGGCGGCCCGCTTGACGGGAGTCCGCAACCGTTCAGCGGCTGGAAGGTCAAGGTTGACTTCGAGGGCGTGGACGCGGACGGACAGGGCTATCATTCTGAATACTGGTTCATTCTGGACAAGGAGGCGCAATGCGTGGTGAAGTCGTTTGAGATACCCTTGCCGTAGAAGGCTAAGAATTTTATTCCTGGATATATTGAAATCTCGGTGTCATCGGTTATGGCATCGGGATTTCCTGTTCTTGAACCTATGGGCGTTCCGCTCCGGCAGATTTTCCGCTACAAAGCAACGGAAGGCCGTGGCGGCGGCGAACGACGCTCCTCTTGCCTGCGTGGAAAGCGTCCGGCAGCCTTCCGCGATTTGTGCCAAATCGGGTATTCCGGCCTCTTTCCACTGGTCACGTCCGCCTTTTGCCCCTTGCGCCTTCCGTCATGCCGTACCGTAAAATCCCGGAGCGGAAGCCGCAAGGCTTCAAACAAAAGGGAAAAAGATTAGAACTTCAAAATTCAGACGTTATGGCAATAAAACTCATTGACAGAGAGGAAAGTGTCAGCTACAAGGGCTGTATTTATGAGCTTACCTTGTTGTGGGACAGGGAAAGCGTCCGCAAGTGCTTCTGCGGTATGCCGCCGTTTTTCGCCCACATCCGCAAGGACGGAGCAAACTTCGCTATAATAGATTGTTATTCAAACGACAATGAGCGGTTTGTCGTAAAGAAGTTCATGCCGTCCTTACTGGCAAGGCCGGACTGGCAGGTGCGCTTCGACAGGGACATCAACACCATACCATTTTTGGAACTGCTGGCAGGACTGCCGATTTAACCGTATGGATTTTATCAACGTAAAAACAAGGACATATGAAAGGAACAGAACATTTCAAGGAGATTATCAAGAGTTATCTTGACCAGAGGGCAAAGGAAGATGAGCTTTTCCGTGCCAAGTATGAAACCACGGCACGCACCATTGACGATGTGGTGACTTTTATCCTACACGAAGTGAAAAACTCCGGCTGTTGTGGTTTCTCGGACAGCGAGATATATTCAATGGCGGTACACGCCATAGACGAGCCTGACCTTGAAATAGGCAAGCCGTTGCAGTGCAGTGTGGTGGTTAACCATCATATTGAACTGACGGAGGAGGAAAAGTCGGAACAGAGGGCACTCGCGCTCAAACGCTATCAGGACGAGGAGCTGCGCAAGATACAGGCACGCAATGCGAGGCCGAAAGCCCACAAGCCGCAACCGGAGAGCCAACCGACATTATCACTCTTTGACAACTTTTGAGCATGAAACCGAGGAACAGATTTGAAAAGGCGGTGGCGGCTTCCAATGGGAAGCTGACCGCCCTCAGCCCCAAAGCTGTTGAATGGGCTGTAAGTAATGTTATTGTACATATCGCATTCCGCACGTCCGGCCATAACTGCACGTGCGGTGACTGCGGAGCGAAGTTTGACCATAAAGGGAAAGGCAAGACGGTATGTTGCCCTCATTGCGGACACCGCTTGCAGGTAAGGGACACGTTGAAGCGCAAGGAAGTGCAGTCCGCCTATTTCTCTTCCCTTGAAGTGGTGGACGGCTTGCAAGTTCAGCGTGTGTTCCTGCTGAGAGCCGTATGCCGGAAAGGAATGATGTTGAAAACGTCCTGCATGGAGGTGTGCCGCCTGTGGCTCAATGCCGAGGGCAGAATTGCGGTGACATCAAGGGCGAGGACTTTGGGCTGGTATGTGGACAGCTTTAATTGGTGTACAGATATTGACTTGAAACTTTTGTCCGAGGTGCATTGGGTGATTTCCGACACATACGTTTACCCCCGTTACAAGGTGCTTCCCGAACTGAGGCGCAACGGCATGAGAGGCAGGCTTCCCGATGATTGCCATCCGGCAAGGCTGATGAAGGCGTTGCTGACGGACAGCCGGATAGAGACGATGATGAAGTCCAAGGACTTGCAGGCCGTGGCTTATTTCGTGAGCCGTCCGCTTGATTTGGACGGATATTGGCAGTCGTACAAGGTGGCCGCACGGCATCATTACCGCCCGTCCGACTACGGCCTGTGGTGCGATACCGTCCGCTTGTTGGAGCAATGCGGAAAGGACATCCACAACGCCAAGTATATCTGCCCCAAAGACCTAAAAGCCGCCCATGACCATTGGCTGGACAAAAGGAACAAGGCGGAGGAGAAGCGTAGAGACAGGGAACAGATGTTGAGAGCCAAGGCGAGGGAGGCGGACTTTTACAGGGAAAAGTCACGCTACTTCGGGATTGTCATCAGCGACAATGACATTGAAATATCCGTGCTTGACTCCATCGAGGCTTTCCAAGCCGAGGGAAGCAGCCTTCACCATTGCGTGTTCCAATGCGAGTATTACGCCAAGGCGGACAGCGTTATCCTGTCGGCACACGACCGCCAAGGCAACCGCATCGAGACCGTGGAGTTCTCGTTGAGCCAGGGCAAGGTCATACAAAGCCGTGGGCTGTGCAACTCCAACACGGAATACCACGACCGGATTGTAGGACTTGTAAACGCCAACGCCTACCGCTTTTTGGAGGCGAGGACACCGGCATAATTCCTTGAAATGTTCTGACCCCGGCCTGCACCGTGAGGTGCGGGTCGGGGACTTTTCAAAATCGGGTTGCTTACGCAACTCAATGAACTATCACTTAATATCTTATTAGAGTGTAGATTCTGAATAATCCAAAACAAAAGTGATATTACTGTTCTCATCCGCAGTGAATTTCCCAACACCGATAAGTTCCGGGAAATCTTTTGTCCAAAATGATACTTCAACCGTAGTATTGGGTTGAATGTCAAGTTGCGTACAAAGCTTTTGCGCTTCTTTCTCACAAAGACTGGTGAGGGCATCAAATCCGTCCCTAACTTTTCCACATTTAATTTGTTTTACTTCCATAATTGATGATTTTATTGTTTTACGAAATCTAATTTATATCCTAAAGCATTGGCTATTTTGGAAAGAATGTCCAAACCTGTGGACACTTTTCCTTGTTCAATCCGGCTAAGATTTGCTGGATTTATCCCGGTTATAGCAGAAAGCTGGCGAGCCTCAATCCGTTTTTCTTCACGGATTTCCCTAATTCGTTTTCCTATTCTTTTTCTTTCATTATCATTGAACGTTCCGACTAATAATGGCTGTTCCAAATTATGCTTGGTGAACCACCATGTAAAAAGTCCCAGCAATTCGTCATATGGAGATATGTCAGAATGAACATTGAAAAGCTCATGAATCGCTTTTACATAACAGTCTTCTGCTTGTAATGGAAATGTCGAATTGAACAACAATACAGTTGTTTCTCCCGAATCATGAATCAGTCTGATTTCTGACTGTCCATTGGATTTTGATACAAAAGATAATCCTTGAACCATATTCTTTTCTTTTATGTCGCAAATATACAAGATAATTTTTAATTGGCAAATATGATAACCATAAATTATTTCTTTTGATTACGATTTATATATGATTTTGGTATGACAAATCTCAATATATCATCTATTTTCAAGATTGAACTAGTCTAACATATCTCCAGAAATTGAAACTATAGTCTCAACAAGAATGACTGTTCCATCTTCCAATGCAATTTTCTTTTCAAAATCATCATATGCTCGTAATATTCCGGAAGTGCTTACATACCGACCTCCTTCCTTTTGAATATCAGGAATAAAATAGGTGAATGTAAAATTGGGACGCTCACCGATGTGGTCAATGGCATAAGCCAGCCGCTTGGACAGTATCTCCTGTTCGTCCGATGACAGTATCCGCCTCGGAGCGGTCTGCCGTGCGGTCTCGGCTATCGCCTCGTCATGGCCGGTCAAGGCGGCGAATGGCGCGAACTGGGCGGCACGGTTTATCATTGGCATCGGTTTCCGGGTCTTGGAAACATGGTGCGGAAGATTGATGATGTCGTCATATCTACTCATGGTGGCCTCCTATCTGCTGGTTGCGTTCCCGCTGGGTGGCTCCGTCCGCATAGTTCAAACCTTTAAGGATGGCGTTCTTGCCGAACTTCTTCTTTATCTGTAGCACGGCTTCCTGACGGCGGCGTTCCCTGGCCAGCACCTCTTCTTCGGCTTTCCATTCCTTTTCCAACTTCTCGTAATCGGTGAAAAGGTCGAGCTGTACCGCTCTATTGTCTGGTTGTATATCCGTCTCGTGCATAAGATGGTTTGCCGACAGGGTGATGCGGCGCACCAGCAGGTCGGGGTTTACGATGCGGTCAAACAGTCCGCCGGCCTTCTCCATGAGGATTGTTTCGGAAGAGGTCGGACGCTCCATGTTTACTGTTCCGTGGGCATGAACAGGGACTTGTCTGCCGTAGCGGTCGGTCGCTATTTTGCCTTGATACTTTTCCCGGATATCCCTGTCCGTCAGCGATTCGGTGTCATAGCCGATGGTCAGCACAAGCTGGTCGGTCACCAGTTTCTTGTCCACCAGGTCGAGTGAGACACTGTCCGCCATTTCCAGTACCACATTCCGTGCCTTGACTGCCGTATAGGGCGACTGGAGCACCTGTCCGCTGCTGACTGAGTTTGTTTCCGGACGGTATGCCTTTATCAAGTCCATAGTCACAGGTTCCCATCCCCAGGCATGGTCTATCAGCAGTTCCGCATTGACCCCGAACAGTTTATACAGCAAGTCCTCACGCTCAATGGAACAGCGGGCGATGTCGCCCATTGTCAGGATGCCGTAGGTGGCCAACCGTGCGGCAATTCCACGCCCCACGCGCCAAAAGTCCGTAAGCGGTGTATGCTCCCACAACAGACGGCGGTAGGTCATCTCGTCAAGCTCGGCTATACGCACACCGTCCTTGTCCGGCTTCATTTTCTTGGCCACAATATCCATTGCCACCTTGCAGAGATAAAGGTTCGTACCGATTCCGGCGGTGGCGGTGATGCCTGTCTCGGCCAGCACCTCCCGGATGATTTTCATGGCCAGCTCGTGAGCCGTCATCCGGTAATTCTTCAGGTAGGACGTCACGTCCATGAAAACCTCGTCGATGGAATAGACATGGATGTCCTCCGGGGCGATGTGGCGGAGATACACCTCATAAATGCGTGTGCTGTACTGGATGTAATGTGCCATGCGCGGCTGTGCCACCAGATAGTCCACGGCCAGTTCCTTACGCGAGTCCAGCTCCTTTTTGGAGTGGGACTTCCCGGAGCGTCCCCGCTGCCGGTTCACCTCACGCACCCTCTGCACCACCTCGAACAGCCGTGGCCTGCCGCCGATGCCGTAGCTTTTCAGCGCGGGCGACACGGCCAGGCAGATGGTCTTCTCCGTCCGCGATGGGTCGGCCACGACCAGGCATGTGTCGAGCGGGTCAAGTCCCCGTTCGACACACTCCACCGAGGCGTAGAATGACTTCAGGTCAATGGCTATGTATTGGCGTCCGGAATGCATGTTCATCGGTCTCCTTTGTTATAGCCCACCGTGGGTTCGGCGGCAATGGCAGTTTCATCCGTTGGATTTTCTAAAATGTAGGGCCGTATCTGTTTGGACGATGCCGGTTGCGCCAGTGCCGGGTTCAACCGCTCTTTCAGTCTCGTGTTGCGTTTCAGCACCGTCATGTTGCGTATGGCAAACGACAGTGCCTTCTTCGTACCGATGAGTACGCATATCTTCTTGGCACGGGTGATGCCCGTGTAAATCAGGTTGCGCTGCAGCATCACATAGTGGGTCATCAAGACGGGCATCACCACGATGGGGTATTCCGAACCTTGCGACTTGTGGATGGTGGTGGCATAGGCCAGCGTCAGCTCGTCCAGTTCCGAAGCATCGTATTCCACCAGTCTGCTGTCGAAGTTGACGGACAAGGTGCGCTCCTCCAAATCGACCGATTCTACGAAACCCAAGTCTCCGTTGAACACATCTTTGTCATAATTGTTCCGCAACTGCATCACCCTGTCACCCTGGCGGAACAAATAACCACTACGGTTCAGCGACACACCCGAAGGATTCAGTGCCTGCTGCAAGGCCATGTTCAGGTTAGCCGCACCTACTGTTCCCCGTTGCATGGGCGTCAGCACCTGGATGTCGGCTGTTTTCCGGTGATAGGCTTTGGGCAGGCGGTTCTTCACGAGGTTCACGATTTCCTCGGCTACCTTCTCCGGGGCTTCCTGTTGCATGAAGAAGAAGTCGGTGTCCTTGCCGTTGCTGGTATCGGGGAAACGGCCCTGGTTGATGGCGTGGGCACTCATCACAATGCGGCTGGACTGTGCCTGCCGGAAGATGCGCGTCAGGCGGATGACGGGTATCTTTTTACTGTCGATAATATCGCGGAGTACGTTGCCGGCTCCTACGCTGGGTAATTGGTCGATGTCGCCCACCATGACGAGGCGCATGGAAGTGGAGACCGCCTTCATCAGATTGTTCATCAGGATGATGTCTATCATGGAACATTCGTCCACGATGAGCGCGTCGCCTTCCAGCGGATTCTCTTCGTTGCGTTTGTAGCCGTCCTTCGGATTGTACTCCAGCAGGCGGTGGATGGTTTTGGCCTCCATGCCCGTAGCCTCGCTCATCCGCTTGGCAGCCCGTCCGGTGGGAGCGGCCAGCAGGATGCGTAGCCCCAGATGTTTCAGTGCGGCGATGATACCTTGGGTCGTAGTGGTCTTGCCTGTGCCGGGCCCGCCAGTCAGCACCATAACCTTGGAGCGAAGGGCTTCCCCGATGGCCTGCAACTGCACCTCGTCATACGTGATGCCAGTTTCCTTGGACAGTTCCGCTGCATTGAACCGGGTCGCAAAGAGATTGCTTTCCGATTCACGGAGCAGGGCAAGCAGACGGTTGGCCGTGCCCACCTCGGCAAAGTAGAACGGAGGCAGGTAGATGGCTTCATCCTCTGTCTTCAGGTCTTCCGTCCGTGCCATGTCGGTCAGGGTTTTGCGGATGGAGTCCTCATCCGCTTCCAACAGACAGATGGCGGCTTTCACCAGCTGCTCCTCCTCGGCATACACGTGTCCCTCATTGGCCAGTTGGTTCAAGGTATAGATGATGCCGCTCTTGCAGCGACGCAGGTCGTTCTTCTCATATCCCATCTTCCCTGCGATTCCGTCAGCTGTCTTGAAGCCGATGCCCCAGATGTCATCCGCCAGGCGGTAAGGGTTCTCTTTCACTTTGTCGATGCTCTCCTTGCCGTATTGGCGGTATATCTTGGCTGCATAGGCCGTGCTTACCCCATAGCCTTGCAGGAAAAGCATCACGTTCTTGATGTCCTTCTGCTTCTCCCAGCTCTCGCGGATTTTCTCCACACGCTTCCTGCCGATGCCCGGCACTTCATACAGCCGTTCGATGTCGGTCTCTATCACCTCGATGGTATCCAGCCCGAACTGCTTCACAATGAGTTGGGCGAACTTCGGCCCGATTCCTTTCACCAGACCGCTTCCCAGATATTTCTCAATGCCATAGACAGTGGCAGGCATCACTTCCTCCCAAGTCTGACAGACGAACTGGCTGCCATAACGCTTGTCCACCTTCCAGTCACCTTCGCACAGCAACACGCTTCCGGCAGGCACCTCCAACAGGTTGCCCACCAAGGTCACAAGGTCGTCATAACCTTTCACCTTGACTTTCATGACAGAATATCCGTTCTCCGGATTCTGATAGGTGATGCGTTCCACTACACAGCGAAGTTTGGGCATAGACGTTATTTTTTTAAGAATAAATCTTTTAATTTGGCAATACAATCTTCAGACAGTTTTTCTTCCGGTTGGCAAGAACCGATTTTACAGTTGCTCAAGAAGTTTAGTTCCTGCAAGTCAACTATAATCGGCCCTTTGACCAACGTCAGTACATACGGGGCGCAATCATCAACCATGTTCAGTTCCTCCTCCGGATTCTCCAAGAAAAGCATGGCATCCTCGCCTATGGCAATTGTGTGCATCAGGTAGAGTTCAGCATCCGCTCCACATTGGTGAATGAATACCACCTTGTCACCTTTTCGGGGTAAATCTCTTTCCCAAGGAGGGAAACCACCCCAACGGAAATGTGTGATACCATCTTGATAAAGAAATTCCAAAAGGTTTTGGCAGGAACTGTTATCCATCTTTTGTACATACCAACTTTCCGTACTCTCTATCTTGCTTTTAATATAGATGGTCATACGTAAGCGTTCATCGTAAGTTCCATTATCCTTGACAGTGGTAAGTTCCGCAGTAAAGGCGTCACCCCATCCCATATCCATCATTTTCGCCACCATTTCGTTTTCCTTTCGTGGTACATAGCCGATGATGCAATCAAAGTCAAAATTTTCCGTATCACCTTCCATATCATCGGCTAATGCCACGGCCACCGCATTGCGGTCATGCTTATTGGCGCGCTCGCGAATCAAGACTAGCTCCGCACCTTCATACAGCTCATCCCAAAAGTCTTCCGGATGATGGAAGTTCCAGCCGGCAACAGCACATTCCTTGAAAAACGCCCTTTTCTTTTTGGGTTCGGGAAAATTGGACATTCCTTCAGGAAGCGGTACAGGCATACCTTCTGTAATTTCTATTTTGTCATTGTATTCGGGTGGGGCAACATCACCTTGTAGGGCAATGAGGTCATTGTCCGTATCACCGCCCGGATTGAAGGTGTCAACCATTTCCTCCATTTGCCGGTCAAGTTCAATATTTTCAATACCTTTCTCCTTTAATTGCCTTTGCAGGTCTTGCAGTTCAGTGTCACATTTGGGGCATGTGCCAGCGCAATCCCCTTCGTGGCGGCATTCTGCTGGCTGATAGGTCAATCCATACTGCGTGGCTATCCGCTTTCGGATTTCTCTGAGCAAATTGCATTTATCCTTTCCGTTCATGTTGCAGTCCTTTTGTTTGAGGGTGATACTTTGATTCTCTTTGAAGGTAGCGTACACATTCAAAATTCGTAAACCCCATTCTTTCCAGTTCATCAAGGCTGTAGTCCACATCCTTATCCGTATTATAACCAGGAATAAGGGGGACTTTCACGGTGATATCCTTCACCCGGCAGGTCTGGAGCAGTACGCTCAGTGAGTGGTCACGGATACAGCTCGGTTGCCCGGTATATCGTTCGTAGATGACATGGTTGATGTCCTTTATATCCACTATCCAATGGTCTACTATCGGTGCGAGTTGTCGGATGGTGTCTTCAGGACAGTAAAGTGAGGTTTCCAATGTGATTTTCCAGACATTACCGCATATCCGACGAAATTCCTCTATGAAACTGGCGTATCGGGTCGGCTCGCCGCCCCCAAAACAGATGCCACCTCCCGTTGCCTGAAAGTAAAGGTCGTCTACCTTCACACGGTCATAGAGTTCATTGACATCCAATTGTATGATTTCTTTTTTCAACGAAAGGCCATTGTTGCTATACGAATAGATTTCCTCATGACAGCGGTTGTTCAGACAGTAGGCACACCGAAGCGGACAACCCATGAAACAAACCAACGTAGTGATTCCATGGCCGTCCGTTCCCATCCGTAGACGGTCTATGGCAAAGATGTGAGCCAGACGAAACGCTTGATGCTTGTCCGATGATTTCATAGTGAATGCTACTTATTTTATCTTATTGAGTTTTTCTCTCACATCCATCAATGCGAACCCAAGCAGGTTTTCTCCTTTCCATAAACGGGGGTTCCTGCAGTCTGGGTCATCTTCTTTCATGCCAATCCCCCAAACTGTATCGTAGGGGCTGGCTTCCACCAATATCTTATCTCTTGTGCCAAGCAGAAAGACTTTCAGCTCTTCATTATCCATGAATTTGTGCAGATTGCCGGTAATGACAATTTCCATACGATGCTTTTGCCATTTGTATTCGTCAAAATTCCGCACTTCTCTACCTAATGCCTTAATCTCTTTCGGATCTGTAGATGCCAAGATTCTTTTTCTTGTATCTTCATCGCCCATGATTCGTGCCTTTTCTGCCATCATGAACTGTTCCGCACAGTTGTAATGGATACCATTTACGGTAAACCTGCAAGGGAACCATTGGCTGAGACAGGCTTTGGTCGTTTCACCCGGCTTGCCGTGATGTCCCCAAAAGAACAAGAAATCCGGATTGGAAATATCATAGAGGTCTTCTTTCCTTAATCCTCCATTCACATTCGTATAGTCTAAAGTGCGGTACCATTCCCTGAAACTATCCAAATTCGCGAAATCACCTCCCCAATGAAGCCAGCGGTTAAGCAACAGGGCTTTCATCGACATGGGCACACCGTCATCCGGGCATAAGTCGGCAAGTCCGCAATGTTTGTAATAATCCAAATCCTCTTCTATGTGAGGATGGTCTTGTGGAAATAGATTGAACTTCACCCAGCATCTTTCATAATTAAACAACATGCCCTTCATCTGTGAACGAAAAGGACATAATCGCTCTCCTTTATAATAATGGCACTGTTCCAGCAGCATCAGCTTCTGTGGTGGAAACTCGGCCGACATATACATTCCGAACACCCATTCTTTATTGACCGGTTGGTGCATGAGGTCATCAGTAAGTACCACTCCTCTTTCAAAGTCTTCGCACAGACCATACTTTTCAAAGTGTTCGTGCCAATCATAATGGTCATAACTGCCCCACAACAGTTCAAAATAGTGCTGATGTTCCCAGATACCGTGAGAAAGCGTACCTGCGGAATAGGGATTCTTTGCTTGCATCCGCTTTGCCAACACGTCAATAGCGGCCTTGCTTAACGGACGGCTTTGCATGATTACCTCCTCAAACGATTCCGGCAACACAATGTTTTCTTCCACTATCGCTTCTTTGAACAAGGGAGCGATGTCCTCCGCCTTGAATCCGGCTATTCCGCAACCAATGGGAGTCACCAGAAAAGTCAGTTCCTTGCGTTCCTTGGCAAAAGCAATGAACTCATCCACATAGGGGCGAATGGTTTCCACGCCACCTTGCATGGTCGGTATGGCATAGCATTGACCTTGCAACCCTACACCATTGCCCCAGATGGCACCGAACTTTTCGTATGCCATACGTGCCGCTCCCCCACCGTGCATTCCTTGCAGATTGCTTCCGAATACAAAAATCTCATTCGCCCTTAGGTTCGTGATTCTTTCTGGTGTATATGTGGGTCTGAAGTATTCCATATTTGTTCAATTATTGGTTTCGTTTTGGGTATGGTTGATGGACACATTGAATGCCTTGCAACGGCGGTTCTGCTGGTTGGCCCGACTTAGGGAGAAACGGCCGAACTTTTCATAGATGTCCAGTCCGCGCCCCAAAGTGATGGTCCATCCCGTGTCGGTCTGTATCATGCGGTCGTGGTCGGCCTTGAAGTCGTAGGTGAACTCAATGCCCAGGGGCAGCAGTTCATCGGCCAGGTCGTTGAAGCTGTCTATTACTTCCGCCACCTTCTCATCGTCCTCGTTCTGTGTACTTAGGTGAATCTTGATGGTGTCCTGCACGGATGTCACGTCACGCACCATCTGGATAAAGTCTACCAAGTTGTCTATCTGGTAGGGTTGACGGATAAACGGGTCGGTCAGCCTGATTTCCTTGGCCGTGCGCAGATAGTCGCCAAAGAGTCCCTTATAGGTGATGCCGCCCTGGTTTTCGCGGATGGTGATGACCTTGGAAGTCAAAGCAGGAATACGGGGACGTTTTCCCTTGGTGGTAGAGGATGATGTTTCGGATGTGGTTCCCTCCATGCCTGCCTTTTGCTCTTGCTCCGAAGACGGATGGGCATTGTCTTGATTTTGGCTCGTGGCATTTTGAGAATCAAACTCCAAGCCTTCCAGCGTTTCCACTTTCACGCTTTCTCCCGTGGGCAACCAGGTGTAGACAAACTTTGCAGGCTCTGCATTGAAAGTCTCGTCAATGGCATACAGCTGATCCTTCACACGCTTGCGCCCTTCGGTGGCAAAGTCTATGATTTCCCGTGCTTCCTCATCGGTCATCCGACCGTCTGGATAGAGCAACTTGCTGAATCCGGAAAAGGTCTTGCGGATGGCCAGATGGTCGCGTTCGGACAGCGAGCCGTCAAATCGGGCGTACTCCTTCAGTGCCGATGTGCGGTCGTCATTCCGCAACTCGTGCAGCACGGCGGCTATATAGTCTGTAATCAGTCCGTATCCGGTCGAAAAGCTGTTCTTCTTCAGAATCCTGACTTCCCATCCGGGATTATACAAGTGGATGCGGTCGAGGAAAGCCCCTTTGATGAAGGAAGTGGGAATGGACTCAAACAGATGCGAGTTTTTCAACATATAGGGCACGGTGTGCTTGGTGTTTCCCACAAATACCATCGACGCGCTGGCTTCATGCGTCCCCTTGCCTCGGTTAAACGACTTGTTGGCCAGGTAATTCTGCATGGTGTCTATCAACACGGCATCCACGTTGCGGCCTTTCTGCTGCTCGAATTCGTCCCATGCCACCACGTCCCAGTAGCCCACTAGTCCCAATATTTCCTTGTTGCCCTGCATCTTGACAAACAGCCGCGCCGAGGTCACGTCGCCTCCGCTGACCAGCACGCCGTAGGGCGACAGTTCCTGGAACACGTGGCTCTTGCCCGTGCCTTTAGGCCCCAGCTCCACAAAATTGTAATTGTTTTCCACATGAGGCAACAGCCGTGCCAACGTGATGAATTTCTCGCGTCGGTTCATCACCTCCGGGTTCAGGCCGACCGTGTGCATCAGGAAGTCCAGCCATTCCTCCGTGGTGAAGTTCCGGCGTTGCTCGATGTATTCTTCCAGGTCGATGTGGGAAATCTGTATGGGTTTCAGGTTCTGTATCTCCCAACGCACCTTGACCTCTTCGCCCGACACATACCCGATGGTGACAATGCACCATACGCCGTTGCCCGACAGCAGTTTGGGATTCTTGCGGACATACTCTGTCCCGATGGGCACTCCCGACAGACCGAGATTGGCAAAGGTGGCGTTGTACTCATCGCTCCGCTCGTTGAGAGTGACGGTCACCTTGTCTATTACCCTGTGCTTGCCATGCTCGCGGATGACGCCTTTGATGCTTTCCGCCTCCGCACGATACACGTAATTGTTCCGGATCACCTGCTTGACTTTCTCCAGTCCGTCGTTGATGATTTCCTCGTCATCACTGGCGCAATACTGTCCCAGCAGATACTCCAACACGTAGGTGGGTACCGGCAGTCCGCCTTTCACGAGGAAAGCCAGATCCTTCCGCACCACCTTGCCGATGAAGGCATCCAATATCTTTTGCTGCAGTTCCATCATTCAAAGTCAAAATCGTTTTCAATTAAGGTATTGTTCGTCACATTCTCTTTGATGAGCGGATTCAGGTCGTCCGCTGCGTCAAACACTTTCAGTTGGAGCACCTTGGCGTCCACGTTCCGGTTCAAGGTCAGGTCCACCTGAATCTTCCGGTTGTCCAGCGACGGGTCGGTCTTGTCCAGCAGGATATCCTTGACAGGTGTGACCGGCTCGTCGTTGTGATACAAGGCCACGCGGATGTATCTTTCCTTCATGTCCATGGAAACAGCCTCCGTCTGCAACAGCTTGAAGCGCAGCCGGGATGCCTGGATAGACAGTTTGCGGTCGAGCACCATCACCCCCACAGGCTGTTTGTTGTCATCGCGCTCCTGATGACATATTATAATAGGTATGATTAGTTCCTGCATGGAAGCTCCGCCATGCGTGAACATATATCCCCCGGAAGGTGCCGCCAAGCGATTCGTTCCCTGCGGCACGGCCACATACACATCGCTTCCGTTCAAGATACCCGACACTTCACTGAGCGGAAACTTCACCATCCCCGTGGCTTCGGCATCCGAGCGGGTCAGATAGTAACGGGTGCTGCGCTCAATGGTTTCCTCTTCTATCTTGTGCTTGTCTTTTTCCGCAAAGTCGATGTCATTGAACAGGAAACCGTGGTCGCTGGTGACATACACTTCCGTAACGTTGTAGCTTGCGAGGATTTTGGGAATCATCGTGGCCAGTTCGTTGATGGCTTCCCGGCATGCCTGCGTCACTTGCTTGGCCGTACCGTCGTGTCCGGCCTTGTCTATCGTGTCGTGGAAGATATACACCAACGGATGTTTGAATATCTCGCGGTTCTTCTGTTGGTTGTATTCCGCTACGGTTTCAAACGGAACACAGATGGCTCCGTCCTTGTATCTTTGCAAGTGTTCCGAGCGTTTTTCGGTGGTGCTCAGTATATGGTCGTCTACTGACATATTCTGACTGTCCTCTTGTCCATAGAGTTTCAGCTCCCAGTGGGGTAAAAGCGTCGGTTTGCCGTATTTGGTCTCCGTGGGCAGCATGGCCAGCATGGCTTTCAGCGTGGCGACATGCTTGGACCGGGCCAGTTCGCCTATCAGTTCTTGCGCCACCTCGTAGCGCAGGGCGTCGCTCACGATGACGGCCACTTTCTTCTGCATGGGCCGGATGCGCTTCTCATAGAAATCTTGCTGACGGGACAGGTGTACTCCGCCCATGCCTCCGGTTTCCTGAATGCAGCGAGTCCATTCCTGATTCATGCGGTTGTTGAGCTTGCTGTAATGCAGGTCAAGACTGTGCTTGGCCTGCTGGATGTCGGGGAACAATCCGCACGAAGGGTCCACCTTGAAATACTGTTCGGTGGCCTGCCGGTAAAGCTGGTCCAACACGTAATAATCCTCCTGATAGCGCATCACGTATTCGTTGGGCGTGTTGAGCGTGAGCGAGCCGAGTGCCAATGCTTTCTGGTAGTATTGCGCCACGGTCAGGCAATAGTCCATGGCCGCTGCCGTCATGCCGCGTCCGTTCAGCTTCAGCATCAGGTCTTCTATCCGTCTGATGACCGCCTCCGGCTCGGTTTCCATCTTATCCTTGAGCAGTCCGGCCACGATGGGCTGGCAGAGGCGTGGCGGCACGAAATAGTAGTTGGCGTCCGTTCCGTACCAGCGTATCAGTTCATCATCGCGGACGGCATCGCCCAGTTCGTCCATCACCTCCAACAGCGCGTCCGCCGTCTTTTCCTGACTGAGTGCCAGTTCCAAGAGGCGGTTCATCTGTTGCAGGGCAAGGGTGTTGTCTATGCGCCATTGCTTATAGTTATCCGCTGCCACGGGGGCAAGATTCTGCACGATAGCGTTGTATTTCAACACCTTCACCACATCAGCCACTTTTTCTTCCGTATTGTCATCGATGGTTGTGCCGAAAATGTCTGTCAGCTTCCGCCCCAAGGCTTCGGCCGCATCCTTGCATTTGCGCAGCTTCACGAAGAAGTCCGTCCGCTTCTGTTGCTCCGCGTCCCGTCCCAACAAGATGACGCGCAAAAGGATAGCATCCCATTCCAGGATGCGCTGCACGCCCATGTAGCTGCTGATGAATCCTCGGACCAGCTTGTCGGTCGTGATGCTCCGGTCCTGGTAATAGGGGGCGAACAGGCGCAGCATCCTTTCCGACTGCAACGCCATGATGTTCCTTTCCACAAAGCGCATCATCGGCCTGTCCGTGTCGGGTAATCCGTACTGTTGCATAAAGGCGGTATAATCTTGGCTTTTGTATTCCATGTTGGCCGTCAGCACGTCGAGCAGCGGGAAATTCTCCCTCAACGATTTCTTTTGCAAAGGGGACTCCTGATGGAAGTATAACACCACCCGGTCATCGGCCCAGGCGTTGTCCAGATTGTACTTCACAGTGAACCAATCCCCCTGGAAGTCCACAAAGCGGTAGCCTTCCTTCCACTGCACCTCGCGAAGCTCGTCGGCCAGGAACTCGTCATTAAAGATAAAGAGGACTTTCAAGTCAGGCTCTCTATCAAAGTAATTGTATATTTTGTCTATCGCGCTCATTTCTTCCGGTATTTTTGGTTCATGTCGGAAGGTCTTTCTGGTATTGTTCTTTCCAAATACCCTGCTTCAACCAAGTCCGTAATATAAGTTTGGATATTCTTGCTATGATAACTTACCCCGGCTCTTTCAAGTATTTCACGACTACTACGAGGTACGTTGCAATAATTGACCACATCCTTTTGCTTGGGAGTGAGTTTCATCCGGCGAGTGTCAGGGGTCACACCAAAAGTGTCAGGGGTAGCCTCATTTTTGCCAGGGCGAGTGTCAGGGGTCACATCAAAAGTGTCAGGGGTAGTCTCGTTTTTGCCGGGAATAGTGTCAGGGGTAGCCTCGTTTCTGCTAAGGATAGTGTCAGAGTCCGCCTCTAAATTAGGATTCCTTTTTATCGTAATCAAAAACTCATGTATCCTTTCGTCATTCTTGAACTCTACTTGCAGCCCATCTTCCAAGGCACGCTGGATACCCGTACCAGCTCCCGTATAAGGCAGGAGATAGATGGCATTGTTGAAAAGGAAATTGTTACGGGGCATGGAGGTGCCGTTGGTAATGTCTTCCACTTGCAAGCCGTTGGGCAGGATGCCGGGACTGTGTATCTCCACCCGGTTGTCAAAAATGAATATACGGATAGGTGCATTCCAGTTCAGAGAGCGGTGAACAAGGGCATTGACCACAAACTCAACCAGGCTGCTATAAGGAATTTCGAGCCTGCCCAACGAATTAAATTCTTTCTCCACCTGTACGTTTTTAAGATTCCGGGTAAAGAAAGCCATGATGGTTTCAAACTGATGCAGCAGGTTTCCTTCCATATCCGCATCGTTCACTTTGTCTCGGAATTGCTTGCCGCCTATATGGTTCCCGACAAAACTGATGCACTTAGCCGTCATGACCGGCAGCCAACGCTGGGTGTATTTGCCGAACAGCAGCATGGCGGCTACGGTCAGACCTCCGTCCGGTCGGATAAAGCGCAGATTGCGCATCAGCTTGTTCAAGTCATGTCCCTTGGCAATGGCATTGGCGATATCGTCAAGAGAAGCTTCACGGAGAGCGTCGCCGACCAGACCTTTCTTCTCCAATACGATGGAGAAGCGGTTTTGCAGGAAAACCTTGAGGGTGTCTTCATCCAGGTCATCCAGCGTAGCATCTTTCACCACCGCTTCGTCCGGGGCGAAACTGCCGCATTCGGACATCATCTCCGCCAGTTCAGCATTATCAAACACCTTGCGCTTGTCTGCACCGTTCTTTATCCAGACTATGCCTTTATTGTCGTGGTAAGGCTTGTTGTTTCCCTCTTTGATGGTAGCCACCACCACGCTGCCGCCTTCCACTTGAGCCGTGTCAATATCGAGCAAGATGCTTGGAACGACATTTTCCGAAGCGATATTGCCGAGCATGTTGGTCGTTTCTTGCACCTCAGCATACGACAAGGGGTTAAATTCCCCTGTCTTGTCATTGATGCCAATTACAAGCTGACCTCCGCGATAATTACTCATAGCAACTAGTTCGCAGCCTATGTCATATTTGTCCAAGATGCGTTCCTTGAACTGCACCTTGCTTATTTCACCGAGGTCTCTGAGCCGTAGTATATCTTCTGTTGTCATAATCAATTCATTTTAATTATTGCATCCAATGGTTTCATGTCTGGGAACTCTTCAGACATAGATTTTCCTGAAAGTAGTAACAAAAATGTTGGTCTATCGTAGTGAAACTCTATAAAAATTAGACCATTCTCTTCTTTTTGAATATTTGTAATTTGGCAAGAATTAAGTATTCTATATCCAAATGGAATATTAAAGGTTCGATTATTCAATTCATACTTAAATACCCTTTCGTCTGTTGTTACAATAGAAATATGGTCATTTACTTTGAATGATTCAATAAGTTCTCCTCCTTTTTCTGTTTTCGTAGAAAAATTGAGTCCATCTTTATCATCACAACGAACATTTATGGGTTCTCGGTACAGATATGAACATATGTATGCTGCAATCCGCCAACTTTGTTCGGTACATTCATTATAGACTTTGAATTTTTTTCCGATAGCCAGTTCTATTCGTTTTATATCTTTGTAATACCGTTTAAAACATTCATAATTATTATCCTCAAGACTTTGTAGTGGACTTGTTAAATTTAATGGAAATTTTGAAAGCTCTTGAATAATAAAAGCTTCATTTGCAAATAAAGCACATGGCACCTCTATCCACTTTATAGCATTATCGTTATTCTTATATTGTTTCTTGAAGTCAAAATTAAATGTAACTGTTGCAGGAGAACCTTCTTGAAAAACATGAAGTTCTATTCTCATAAAATAAACGTCGCAATCAACATAGAATCTTATCGCTTTATCGTTCAAAAGATAAACCTTTGCCGTAACTGTTTCAAGAAAGTCTCTCGATGGAATTTGGAAAGTTAAATCAAATTTTTTTTCAACAGGAGAAACAAGAATTTCTTTAATATCACTTGTGAGGACTACGCCATTAACAAGGTGTTGACATTTCAGTAGATTTTCTCCCGCAATTCTAAAACAAGGTCTTTGTGGAAAGAATTGATTCGATACAAACTCTCCATCCTTCTCAAAATCGAGATTTTTCAGTTTTTCACCAATTTCAGCCTTAACAGACATCTGTATTTGATGTTGCAACGGTTTTTCGGTTGTCGATTCAACATTTTTTATAGCATTATTTCCTTGAACAGGAGTTTGAACTGTGGGAAGAATCTGATAGGATTTTAAGAATCGTGTACAAGTCTCTCCGGAAATATATTTATTTTTGAAATCCTCAGTAATATGCTCTTTCAACTCCTCTATAAGTTGCGTCAAAAAAACATTTGCTACGGCATCAAAATAATGCACCTTTAATTCTTTCAGTTTTGCCTGCTTCTCTGGTGAAATACCAGGAGCAATTAAAAACATTTCATTTTGATTGCTACCTTGTGCATCTGAAACCTTTTGGATTATGTCAAGTATGTTATTGTCTTCAAGGCTATATCCAATAAATAGAATATTCTTTGTTGCAAACTCAGTCTTTACCAAATCCCACATTATCGGATTTTTATTGGCGGTAAAAAACTGTTTGTAATCATCGGAAGTAATGACTACCGATCCAAAATCTGTAAAATCCCCATGGACTTTTACAACGGTAAAAGGCTTATTCATATAAGCACAATCAGCATCATTTCTGATTACGCATACTTCATTCTTTGCATAAGAATCTTCTAATAGGGTGTCATAATTTGTAGTAAAGATTCTTCTAAAGTGTGGAATCTTTGCCAACAAATTGTGGTCATCCATACATGTAGGAACAAAATCAAATGCCTCTCTCAATATCCTCATCAGCGGATTTCTACTGCCTAAATGGACTTCATTAACAAAGAAGTTTGACAAATCCGCAAGGCTATCATTTTCATGGGATTTTCTTTTTTCTGTATCATGAATTTCTCCTAATATAGCCTTTTGGAGGTCCCCAACAGATGGGGCACCGGCTTCCTTAGAGAAACCAGCGCCTATAAATAGCGATACTTGTTCGCGTCTAACTAATGAGATAAGCTCTTCAAACATACTTTTCCTATTTATTTCAGTTTCGCCAACACATCTCCGAACTTGGCATAGTTCACCACCACGCCATCATCCAGGTCGAAAGCTATCTGCTCGTCGGCCACGGTGTGCAGGCGGTCGTGATACTCGCGACACTCTGCAAGCTGCCGTGTGATACTGTCTAACTGCTTGCGCTCACGGGCATTGAGGTTGGCGGCGTTGGTTTCCATCTCGGTTTGCTGCTGCACCAACCATTCAATGTGGGGCAACAGGTACTTTGTGCGGATGCGCTCCGCCGTGTAGGCGTTCATGCGGTGCATGTAGGCAAGGCATTGGAAAGCACCTTTCTTTGACGAGAACAGCCAGTAGATGGGGCGGTTTTGGTACATCTTTTTGTGGTCTTTCCAGAAGTCTTTCACGAAATAGTCGTCAAGGCTCTTGCCCAAAGCGGCTTCCACACAGTTAAGATTGTCCACCAAGGTATCTTCGCCGAAGGCCACCACGAGCCAACGCTTGAACATCACCGTGGCATTATCTGCAAAGTCTGTATCGCTGGGCATCAACGGCAAAATGCCGTCCTCGTCAATGCTCCATTGCTTCCCGTTGAAGGTATAAGCAGCTATTTCTTCAGCTGTAGGTTCAGGATGGGCTATGTGCAAACCGGGCTTGTCAAGACGATAGCGGCCCAGCATACAGCCTACGGCATAGCTGATAAGCTGTTTCACGATAACATCATTTTGCCATACAATTTGCCCGTTCTCAATGTATATCTCTCCTTGTTGCAGGATAGTGATTTCCTCCGGCGGCACGTCGGGCGTCAGTTCGTCCTCCAGGCCATATATCTCGATAAACTGGCGGTTCAGTTCCTCCTCGTTGGCATGAAGCTGGAGGAATTGCTCTGTCCAATGCTCCCGGTAGGCATCCATCAGGTCGGACAGGCGGTGCGAACCTTCTCCGGCTTCCTTGCTGAGGCGGACGAGTTCGTTCTCTTGGAAATCCCAGGAGGTTTCGTGGGCGTCCCAGTCGGATTTACTGATGGAGATGTTTTGGGAAACGAGAGAATCAATAAATTCATTATCATTAATAATCAATGGAACTTTAAACGAATCCCCAATTTGAAATGATAGTGTCGGACATAATATTGATAAAAGTTCCATCATAACAGAACTATTGAAAAATCCCAAAATAAAATCACGATTCTTTTGTGGAAAACATGAAGGCCCGTTACAATCAAAAACGAAACCACTTGTAGTATATCTAGCATAAAAAAGATTAGAGCCTATACGTGGAAATGTAATACCCTCTTTGAAGTAATATGATGGATTTCTTATTACAGCCGGAGTAAAATTCTTAATTTCTTCTCCATCATTATGCCAGTTTATAACATATTCATTTAAACCATACCATCTTCTAAATCCTCCTCCTTTATTATAAGGGAACCATTTCTTTCTCGCTTCCAAAGCTTCTTCAGCAGAACTACATCCAAAGCCAATCTTTTCAAGATTGACTTCATGCCAATATCTGAGAAATCTCGCGTTGTCTGCTGTTTGCAAGCCAACACAGGGCTTAGCAACAGCAGACAACGCGAGATTTCCCGCGAAGCGGGCGAAAATTTTTTCAGAAACCCAATACCCAATCGGGCATCCCGGAATCTTCTCGAAGTTCTGTTGGGAGACGTGGGGATAGTAGATGCGATTTCCTTCCTCAGAATAAGGCAGAGAAATAACATCCTTTGTATATTTCTTAAAGTTATACTTAAAGTCATGATTTGCCAATGTTTGTTCAAAGAGCATACGAAGGTGTTGTTGGTCGAACTCTTGGAACGTACGTTCAATCAATCGGAAATACATACCGTATGTATCCTTGCTCTCTACATTGACTATCACAGCCGATGATGCGCCAAAGTCAGCTCCAAATACACCCCGACTGAGATGCAGGAGCGAGTCAATCGTTTGATGTTCTATAATCTGCTTTCTCAAACCCTCAAATGTGCTTAGGAACATCCATGACGGCGGTATGATAAAGCTATACCGTCCGTTCTTCTGCAAGAGTTGCGGCATCCTTTCCACAAAGACGGTTGCTAAATCGGCTTTACCTTCAGGATAGTTTTTCTTCACATAGTTAGACAACACGACATTCATATTGCCACCACCCATGTAGGGAGGATTCATCACCAAAGCGTGATACCGTTCCGTCAATGCCAGGATGATGCGCATGTAGGGCAGCAAGCCACTTACACTCTCACCGGGCATCGTTTGCTGTTCGTACTCCTCCGTGCGGACAGCAAGGATGTTGCGTGTGCGCTCCGAGAGGCCGAACTTCATGATGCTGCCCAAGTTGTCCGCCTCGTCCATCAAGCATACAGCATCGGCCAGTTCCGCAATGGCCTCGCCGTTGTCTGTCATTATATAGTCGGCCAACGCACGGGTCAGATGCTCCTTATCGGGATAAGGCTGCGGCATGTCCAGCACACGCGGCATGCAATGGCAGTCGGCAAAGGAGGCATCGCGCTGGCAAGCCTTCAACAGCAGGGCGAACTGTGCTAACTGCTTGGCGCGGGTGTCGATGTCGACGCCCGTCAGGTTGCGGCGGAAGATATTTTCGATAGCCTCGCGGCGGCTGTAGCCATCATTGATATATAAGGTATAAAGCATGTCGAACATCTCTCCCAGGATGTGGCCGGAACCACAGGCCAGGTCGGCCAGGCGCAGGTCGGTCAGGTCGCCGTAACGGAGGATGCGGTCGTCCGGGGTAGGCTCGGAGGGTTTCACCAGATATTTCCAGTCCTGCGCTGCTTCCGTCTCGTAGGGATTGTTGTCCAAATAGATGCGTCCCACGGTGTTCTGCACCATATACTTCACAATCCAATTCGGCGTGAATATCTGCGTGGCGGCAGGAATCTCGCTGGCGGTGAATTTCCCCTTCGCGGCAAACACCTCGTCCTTCTTCTCGGCGATGTAGAACTGGTAGAGCCAGCCGATAAGTTCGCTGGAGCGGTAATCCTCCTCGGCGATAAAATCCGTGTGGTTGATGAGGTCTACAAAACCGCCCTCGGCCAGAATATTGGCCGGCAACAGCAGCTCGGTGTAGTCGGCGATATGGCCGAAGCAGCGGTGGAGGATGGGCGTGGCATGGCAGAAGGCCACGATGAGCAGGCTGAACTGTTCCGTCGTCCGACTGTCATCGTCGAGCAGCGGCATCAGGCGGCTCCGCTCCTCCTCGTTCATCTGCGGCAAGCGTCCCTGCCGTGCCTCGCTCACGATGAGCGGCACGTAGACACCGGGACTTTCGTATTGGAGTACAGGCGGTATCAGTCCGTTCTTGGTCATGATGCGGATGGCCATCAGGCGGTTGAACCACGTGTAGGCGGCTTCCTCCGCCACGTCCTTCAGTCCGTGCCGATGGATGGCAGCGGCCAGTGACTGCCACTTGTGGTAGAAATCTTCCGTCACGGTGTCGCCCATAAAGGTGGCGCCGCCGCCCAGCAGTTGCGGCTCTTCCACGGGCGTACCGTCCGGTTGGAAGCCGAGGGCGGTGAAGCGATGTGCCACACCCTGCATCAATATATTGCGTGCTTCGGTTGCGAAGCGTTTCAGTTTGTTCGTTTCCATGCTTAGCTTACTATAATGTCGTTGTCTTCATTGATATACCGCATCAGTTGCACCTTGAGCGACTGCAAGTAGCGGTCTACATCGGCCTCGGTATGCATCGGCTCGGTGGCGTGCGTGTTCAAGCGGACAATCTTCCGCACACGCGGCCTGGGCTGTGGAGGTACTGGCTGTCCGCCGTCATCGTGTACCGAGCCGCCTCCATTGGCAGGCGGTGTCGGAGGCGTATAGGGCTTCGAAGGAATGGCGGCATTGATGCGGTGCATCTGTTCCTCGTAGAAAGACGACGTATCGGCATTGGCCTGCAGGGCATAAAAGTTGTTAGTGCCCGTATTCAGGGAAATGGTGGTGTCGCGACGGGCAAATTTGTCGCGGCTCACGTGCATTTCTCCGGCATACTTCTCCAGTTCATCGAACACGGCGTTGTAGCGGGCGGTGACGGTTTCCACCAATTCCTTGCGTTTCTGCTGCAGCTGTGCTTCTATGGCCTTCCTCATCTTGATGTAGGCAGGCATCTTCGTCCAAGGCTCTTCATCAGTGTGGATGGCACGCAGGGCGGCGACAGTTTCCTGGCCCTCCGCCGGAAGGAAGTCGAAGTTGTCGCGGTTGTCATCAATGAATTTGCACACCCCGTTGTAGCGGTCGAACTGTTCGCCGTAGAACATATTGATGCTCTTGCAGCGGTCGAACAGACGGGCGGCCTCGTCACGGGAGGCAATGATGGTCTCGAAGAACTTCTGAGGGTCGCGCACCGTGAGCCATTGCTCCATCAGCATAATGGCCTCGTCGATGGTATGCGCGAAGGGGCATCCGTTGATTTTACGTGAAAGGTCGCGGTAATTCCGCAAGAGCTGGTTGAGCGCACTGTCCTCAGTCTCCTTGCAGGCCCGGAACAGCTCCGTGCTATCGTTGCTGCCCTTCACGGAGACCACGTTGAAGATGTGCTTCCACGCCTCGATGAACCCGTTGAGCAATTCCTGCGAGATAGCCTTGGCCCGTTCGACGGTGAACTTCGCGGCATCACGAACAATGTTCCGCGCTGTGTCCTCACGGCTCACGTTGGGGTTGCCCATGTAATTATAGGCATAGAGATGGCGGCGCACCAGCTCGTTCAGGAAATAAATGGTGGCGAAATCGCTCCAACCGTAAGGAACACGGGCAAACTGTCGCAAGGCATCGGCCACAGTAACATCGTGTGGCTGACGGTCGAGCCAGTTCTTCACCTTCTCCTCTGCCGCAATGGGTGTCACAATCAGACTTGGATCTATCGGGCGGAGTATCTTGGCTGACAGTTCGGGGTTGGTGCGTGGCACTTCCCGATTGTCTGCGAGCTTGGCGAATGGATAAAGCGTCTCCATGTGTCGAGCCAGGAGGGTTTTGTAACGCTCAGCCTTCCGTGCCGTTCCCGTCTCGGAAGGTGAGAGGGCATTGGCGCAGGAGATGACGGGACAGGTGTCGAGCATCTGCTGGAACTGGGGCTTGATTTCCTTTTCGTAAAGTTCCTTGGCACGTTGCTTGAAGATTTCCTTAGTGCGCTGGCGTTCCTCGCTGATGGCAGGCTCCTGGGCGAACCGCTGCACCCGGCAATAGTAAAGGAAGTTGGCGCGGAGTTCCTGGTTCTCCTTGAACAACGGGTAAAGGAAGAACACCAGATGGGTGCCTTGCGGACTGTTGTTCAGGCTGAAGGCATACTGGTCGGGGTTGTCTGTGCTGGCCGTCGTCACGAAGTCCACTTGGATGTCCGCGTTGTTGCTGAGATAATTCCGTCCGTCGATGCTGATGCCCACCGTGAAGGAACGGGTGGCGAACTGCTCCTTGTTGGACGGATTGCCGAAATGGGCGAAGAAGATGTTGCGCAGCTCGTCGCTGTAGGTGTTGCTGTCCACCTGCTGGTTCTTGATAATCTGGGCCACCTTCGACTCTTCCTCGGTGAAGAACTCATAGATTTCGCTGCCCGCGTCGGTCTTCACCTTCCGGATGACGGCCTTGTCGATGAGATAGGCCAGGACGGCAGACACTTCCTGCTTGATGGCCGCCTTGCTGGCATCCACTTTCGACATGAGCAGGGTGACCACATTGTCGATGGTGGCGGAGAACTGCTGCTTGTCTTCCTCCTTCAGGTTGCAGATCATGAAGAGGATGTAGACCACGCGGCGGTAGAACGTCTGTTTCTTCTCGTCCTCAATGACATCAAGCGCCTGACGCGCGTTCTCGAAAGCCCGCTGTCCCAGGTGCTGCATGGAGCCTTGCACCATCGCGCCAAAGAACTTGTCAAACGGGATGAACTCACCCACCTCCATGTCCTGCGTCTCACGGGCGATGGAATAGGTGATGTTGATGAGCGAACGCTCGTTGCCCTTCACCTGCTTGTCCACATAGTTCATGGTCTCGAAGGAGTCGAGCACCTTCTTGATGAGCTGGAACTGATAGGGTACGAACGGATAATAGGCCACGAAGTTGTCCTTGTCGCGATAGGTCTTGTAGGTGCTGGGCAGGACAAACTGCGCGTCGAGCTTGGCCTTGTCCTTCGCATACATGTCGGCCAGCATCACTTCCGCTTCGCCTTTCTTGTCGAGGATACGCTTCTGCGTGATATATTCCGGCGAAGTGCCTTGCAGGGAAGCGCGTACCTCGAAACGTCCGAGAATCTTTCCGACCTCATCCTCCGGGTTGGTGGTGCTGCCGCCCACGTGGCTCACCACCTCTTCCAGTGTCTGTTGGGCGGTGCAGGCTATCCATACCCGCGACTCGCAGACTTCTTCCAACCGCTTGACCAGCGATTGGAGTTGTAGCAGGAGGTCGCGGTGCTCGCCAATGAACTGGCTCACCTCATCGACAAAGAAGAGCAAGCGGAAGTTGCGGTTGTGCTTGGCGTCAATATATTCCTTCATCTCCGCCGCAAACGATTCCACAGATACGTTGATGTCGTTGTTTAGAATTTTGGTACGAATAACATCTGTAGCCAGCGTGGGGTCTACCTCCTTGGCCATCTGCAAGGCCAGGTCTAACCGCCCGGCGGCAAAACGTGAGATGTTACGTTCCCAATCATAACCTTTGGATTTCAGATAATCCTTGAACTCGCCGAACTTGCCGTCATCGTCCAACGCCTTTTCCAGATACTGCGCCAAAGCGAGGTTGAACGAATTGTAGCCACGCTGCGCGTTGAACTGGTTCCAGAAGATAGTGGTGAATGCCTGGGCCTGGTTGGCGTTGGCATCGTGTACGTCGCCGATGTTGAACATCACCATCTGCACATCGGCCTGCGTGGAATACCATTTCTTCAACGCCTGGATTTCAGAAAGGGAAACGCCGTGGTCGTCGAGCTTGGTCATGCCATTGGAATTGCGCATGATTTCCTCGATGGCTTCTTCCAGACGCATGAAAGCCATTTCGCTGTAATGGGCATTGAGGCAGTAGCTGACATATTTCAGGAAGTGGGACTTACCCGTACCGAAATAGCCGTTAATCCAAATGCCTACGTGGCTGCCTTGGTTCTGGCGGATATTGACCAGAATGTCATAGAGGTTGATGACGATTTCTTCGGTGAACACGTATTCCACGATTTCAGTCATCACGGTATCTTCACTGAGGTCGGATGCCGACACAGCCGGATTCACTTTGCGGTCGAGACCTTTTGAATATAGTTCTTTGAATTTCATATCGGAAGCGTTATTTGTTGACTAATAAGATGGCACGGTAGGTATGGGAATCCTCCAGTATGTCGAACAGACTGAAGGAATTTCCCTCCTGATGTCCCGGATAGAAGAGGATAATCTTATACCGCGAGGTATCATTGTATTTCTCGTACCGGGTGAGAAACACGTTGGTACGCAGGTAAGGGAACATCTTGCCGATGCCGTGGATGAACACGTAAGGCTTGTTGTAGCCGTCGTTCAGAGCCATGTGGGCTTCAATCTTATCGCGCACAAAGCGGATGAAGTTGTCGGAGTTCGCCTCCGAAGTCAGTTCCGTGGTCACCATATCGGGATGGAGCCTGTCGCCCTCGAACGTGTCTTCCAGCAACGACGTGTCGCCGAACTTCTCATTCTGGAGATACTCGCAGAACACACGGAACAAATCCAACACCAGGGCGTTGACAAAGTTGGTGGGACGCTCCAGCTTCTGCTTGAACTCCTGTATCTGCCGGCGCATCTCGTATTCCTGGCTGGCAGGATACTGGTATATGTAATAGTTGTAGAAGATGTTGCCGCTTTTCTCATCGAGGAACAGCGGCGAACAAAGATACTCATACAACTCGTCTACGGTCATTCTCTTCATGGCAAATGGGATTTGATTTCGTTAATCTCATACGGATAAAGGAAACAGGCTTCCAGAAACCATTCCTCGCCCGTATGGATGTAATAAGCCGATTCTTCCGGACAGGGCCTGACCGGAGTCAGCTCGTCCGTTTTCTCCTGCAGCAGTCCGGTCTGCCGCAGGATGGTCAGATAGCAGCTGGCACATTTCTTTTTCGTGGCAGCTGACCAGCCGTCCACAAAAGCATCGTGCGCGGAGATTTCGTTGAACTCCATCTGTATGTCGTCAGCCGTGAGCTTATGGTCAATGGAGTTCCACTTCTTCATGGCCACATTGACATGAAAGTCAAATACGAGCTTATAGGCTTTCAGGATGGCATAAAACAGGCCAGCCCTTTGCCCTGCTTCGCTCCAATGCTGCCATTCTCTCCAGAATTGTGCCGGTACGGCTGCATAACGCCGCTTGAACTCCACAGCAAAACGCTGGCGCGAGGTACGGGAATTGACTTGAAGGATCTGGTTGTTTTCAACCTCTTCCTTCAACAGACTTTCAGCATCCGCACTCATCAAGACGGGAAGGATGCGTTTGAACTCATAATAGAGAAACGTGCATCCCGTCAGGGAAGTATATGGACTATTGTTCTTTTGCATACAAATCATTCCTGGCGTATTAAATCATTTACTGTCACACCGAGGCATTTGGCAATCTCGATGAGGGTTTCCAAGTTGGGTTGTGCACTGTTGGTACACCACTTTGAAATGGTTGCCGGGTCTTTGCCTAACTGCTCTGCCAGCCATTTATTGGTACGTTTTTTTTCGGCAAGCACCACCTTCAACCGATTTAAGTCTTTATTTTCCATATTGCATCAGTATGTATATGGCTACAAAAGTACGAATAAAAAGTGATAAACAGAAAAATGTAATCTCATCCATGCCCATTAGCCTTATATCAAGTTTCTGTACGTCAGGCCAGATGTTTGCCGCCGGCTTCCTTCAGATTCCAACTCACGGTGGACACCCTTGCCTTAGGCTATACACTTCCCGCTATCGGGCGTGTTACGGACTTGCACAGGTTAGAGTATGTTCGTGCTGGGCGAAC